>JBLIRG010000061.1:0-18155 GCA_049472195.1 Thermoplasmatota archaeon | reverse complement strand
AAGCTCTGGGGAACCGGAATAATTTGTAATATACAAAACGGCGGTGAACCGGGATACGAGTACATCACCGACGAGGGCCTCAAGAGGGAAATGCTGAAGCTCCTGATCATGAAGCTACTCGAGGGCGACATCGACGAGGATACGTTCATATTCCTCAAAGGGAAGATAGTCAGAGAATGTGACGAAAGATGATCGGCCGGCATTCAGCCTCTCATGACGATGATCGTTGTTTGGGCTTTTCCCTTTCCGTCCCCTTTTTCGGCCGTAACATCGATCGTATCCGTATTCATTCCGTCGATCAGCCTCGGCGATAATTCCACAGAATCACCGGAATCGATCTTCTCCACAACCTCCTCCTCCACCGCCCCCGAGAAGGTCACGACAACCCCGTCAACCTCGTTACCCTCGGAGTCGTACACGTAGACCCGCACCTCGCACTGTCCGGTGATCCTTCCGTCACCCTCTAGGGTGATATCCTCCGGTTCGACATCGATGTTGTCGAGCGTCGGATCCGGATCTCCCGCCATTGCAAGCCATCCGAGCAGAACGCCCAACGCTGCCACTCCAATCACTATCACTATCACCAGCTGAAGGGGGATCCCTTCCATCCCCCCCTGTGAATCCATTCCATTTCGTTTCATTTCAATACCTCTTCTTCATCCGATAACAAGAACGGACAGCACCACCCCCGCCGTGTAAGCTGCGGCCGATTGTATGATCCTGGCCGGCACCCTGTGCCATCCTCCGCTGTCCCGTCCGTTACGCAACCTGAAAAGCGTTACCGCGGTGGCCACCGAGAGCAGAAGCAGATACCCTCCCGTCAGGATCATGAAGGCCGGGCCCGAGATGGAGGATGATGCGGGAACTCCCATGAGGGCCATGGATCCGTCTCCAGGCATGACCGTGGATTCCAGGAGGTGAAAGATGGAGACCGACCCCCCTATCATCAGCGGCGCCAGTATCGATGCGGTTACCTCCATCTGACCAACGGCACCCTGTATCTTTCTGGACATCTCGGAATCCAGGTTGTTCATTCCCCTGAGATGCGAGGAAAGGGCTCGTACTGCCTGTCCCCCCGCCTCGGATCCGGTCCTCGAGAAATGATATGCGGCTGAGAGAACCCCGTTCAGGCCCGGGGGAAGTCCTTCCATCGATGCCGACAGCCCCGAGGGATCCGACAGTCTGTTGCGGAAACCGCGTATCGGTTCTCTCGAGTTCGACGCGGCCTTTCTCACAGCACCTTCAAAGGAGGAACCCTCAAGGATTGAGGTACCCAGGGAATTCAGGAAACCCGGAATTTCCCGATCCAACTCCTTTCCCGCATTTATTGATCCGGAGTACCCGGCCGTAAAAGCCCATACCGCACCCGCTGCGGTCAAGGCAGCGGAATCGATCAGAAGCAGGACCCTGAACTCCTCGATCGTCATTAAGGGCGGGGAGACCTCCGGACCGGCACCTTCTGTCGCCAATGCGAGGGTTATCGCAAACAGGATCAATCCCGCAAAGGCAAGTCCGATGCCCGGCAGCCTCCGGATCATATTCACCCCTTTTACATAATCTGACTGATTTCCAAACATCGGTCTTCTGCGCACCAGGGAATTGCCGAACAGGATTATTCCCCCCGGTATGACCACCCACAGAAGAAAACCCAGCATCCACGTGGTGCTGGTCTCTATCCCGGCAAGCGGTATCATCGTGGACAGGAGGACCGGGAGCAGGACCCCGAGGGCGAATAGGGCGGTTGACGGAGTTTTCAGGGATTCGACATACTCGGCCATCTTCCTGCCCGCATCCTCGGTCAGCTCGTCGATTGCGCGTCTCGCGGACTTCCTGACCTCCTCCCGGGATGCCTCTCCTTCCGCGCTGGCCAGATCCTTGAGGGTTTTCCCTATCAAAGGATCATCCCGCCCGCATCTATCGGTGAAATCATCGTAGACCACCCTGAAAGGACGGCCTCCGCATCTTGATTCCCAGAGCAGGGCGTTCAGGACCTGCCGGTCGGCCTCTTCCTGGCTGGCTATGGTGCATTTGATGCTGTAGAAAAGGGACGGGTTGACCTCGAGAAAGGATGCCATCCTCCTGACGGAATCATGCATGATCCCCGCCTTTCTCGACCTCCATCTCTCATCCCTCCTCCTGGGAATATTCCAGAAATACAGGTAAGCGGCTGCGGGGATCAGAACCAGAAACAGTGATGCGGTGAATACGATGACAGGAAGATCGGGGGATGATTCATAACCGACCCTTTCCTCCACGGGATCCCCGGACCCGTCAATGGTGACCTCAATCAAAGGATTCGTTTCCTGGTACATGTCCGATACGGAATCACCGTCCAGATCCGATCCGTTGATCGGATTCAGATCGGGATCCATGCTGATCCTCAGGACCGCTATGCCGATCACCAGGGCAATGATCGAAGCGGTTAACGGCCGCATTCTCTCCGGAACGGAGGATCGGACCAATCTGCGGATCCCCATCACTCATCTCCCCTGTTCATTGCCGTGAAACATTCGTCAAGCATCCTTCTTCGGTCTGATATCCATCCGCCGGCTGCGGCTTCATCCCTTACTGTTCTGAATACCTGAAGCATATCGGCTTCCGTTTCCGGCCTTATTATCCTGTCCCGGGACAGCTCCTTCAGGGCCCTCTCAAACATCCTGGATCTGGTCTCGAGTTCTCCGAGAACATCCTTCCTTCTCCATCCCCAGCTTGAAGCGATCCTCTTTACAACTGATGAACTGCCGAGTTCATCGGTCGGCTCGAGGGAATCTGTCGAGGGATCATACAGAAATAGATATCTGAAAGATCCCGGTCCGCCTTCTTTGACAACCTCGGCTATTTGCAGAACCCTTCTGAGGTTCAACCTCCTGCCCTCGGGTCTGACCAGACCGCACACCACCACCAGATCGGTCGCGGAGAAGCTCCCCGGAGAGACCCCCATGTCATCCACAACCCTCTTGTAAACGGAATCGGCGCTGTCCGCGTGGAATGTCCCCATGACGGAGGAACCTGCGGTACCGGCGGACATTGCCTCGTAGAGAACCCGTGTTTCGGGCCCCCTGACCTCCCCCATCACGATGACGGACTCACCCAGTCTGAGGGCGGTCCTGAGAGCCGTCTCGGCGGTCGAATTACCGCCCTCACCAATGAGAAGCGGAAGCGTCTTGTAACCGATCTCCCGGAGAGGCATAACGGGAAGTTCCTCGGTATCCTCGATGGATATAATCCGACTGGTCCTCTCGACCTCGAAAAGAAGGGCTCCGAGAAGGGATGTCTTCCCCGCACCCCTGGGCCCCGCCACGAGTATGGTTGACCTGCCGTCAACAGCCAGATTGAGGAAAGCCGCTGACCTGGCGGTTACTGCCCCCGCATCGATAAGACGAAGAAGGGTCCACGGATCGTGGGAATGCTTTCTGACTGCGATCGACACTCCGCCGGGAGACAGGGGGGGTCCGACGACAGTGACCCTGGAGTTGTACATCTCCAGATCGCACTCGAGGACCGGATTTGCCTCGGAGAACGGGCGGTCCGAATGATAACGAAGGATCGACACCAATCTGTCGATCTCCTTTCCGGTCAGGAAGATATTGGTCGGGTATATCCCCTCCATCTCGGGATCCGATGCTCCTCCTATCGATACATAGACCGGAGTACTTTCAGGCGGTGAATCCACGTATATGTCCTGTATCCTCTCATCCCGCAGCAAATGCTCCAGGGTTCCGTAGCCCACCGAATACTGAGCGCTTATCCGGGCAAGCCTCTGCATGTCCGATCGGTCGAACCCGGTAATGTTTCTCACCATCTTCGATTCCAGATATCTTCTGAGCCTTTTCTCATTCTCCATGATCGAATCGGGCGGCAGTATCTCATGCCCTCTGTTGATTGAATCCACCACAACATCGATCTCGCTCTCCCCCATACCGTATTCATAAGGTGAGATCCTGAACATCCTCCCGGATCCGTCTCCCGGATTGAATATTTCGGTCCGAACGTATGAATTCTCACGAACGTCGACAGGGTTCTTCCAGGCCGCATCATCCTTCAGCCAGGAACCGGAAAAGGACGGCTTTTTCATCCTTCCGAGGGATGCCACTCTTTCGAGATCTGACCACCAATCCGAGTTACTGGACTCGATCCGTACATTTGATTTTCTGGACAAGGGTTCACCTTATACGCACTCAACCGAGAATCCTCGATGCCGAATTCATTGAAAACGGCAGGACCTCATCGGCATTTCATCAACTGGTATATTTCATAAAACCTTCGAGAAGATTATCAAATCTGAATTGAGATGCGCATTGAATATGAGAATCTATAAATTCAACAGGTTAAAATAAAATCATATCCTTAAAGTCACATGGTATGATCATTTGAAGGTAGAATGATCGATATCATGATCGTATGGCGAGGTGATATGTCATGCAGGGTGATGTTAGGTCCTATCATCCTTTGATTGGTAGGGCGGCAACCGTTTTGTTGATTATTATAATGATGATCAGCCCGTTATCCATTCTGGCTGCGGGAGGAGGAGGATCTGCGGGGGATGAAGCTCCGACCAGGGCCGGGGAGATGGGTACATGGGAGAAATTCCCCGGATGGCCGGTTGGATTGGAAACCGGCAGATGCTTCGTTATGCACAGGGAAGCCCAGAACGAGCTGGTGATATTCAACTGGCGGGGAGGGCAGAGCTCCGGTTCCATGGAGGTGTACTCCTATTTCCCGGACACGACAACCTGGATCAAGAGGACCACATCGGGAGACATCCCCAACTATCAGAACTATTATCGTGCCTTTGCATCGAACGACGAGGCGGATACCGCATTTTTCTTCGGAGGATATGACGGCAACAACTACCGGGACGATTTCCATGTGTTCTTCTATTCCAACATGACCTGGGTCCAGTACGATCTCCCCGACGCACCCTCGGATAGACTGCAGTCCTCGATGGTCTACGATACCACAAGGGATTCCATCTGGGTGTTCGGCGGCAGACTTCCGGGCTGGGCCGGAAGGACCAATGAGATATACCAGTTCAACTTCGCCGACGGCTGGACCCAGCATTCGGATGATGATGGAATGGGGGGAAGGGACGAGGCTCTCATGACAATCGATACGTCGGACTCCACGATATATATCGCATTGGGACAGTACCAGACCAATCCCGAGAGGTTTTTCAACGATTTATGGAGCTATGATATCGGGTCGGATTCGTGGACGCAGATAGACAACGACCTCGGGATCCCGATCGAATCGGGTTCGCTGTTCTATCCCGTCAATTCCACACATCTGATCATGTCGATGGGGTTTTACGAGTCAAGGGATTTCGAACACAACAGAACATATATAGTCGATACCTCGGACGGATCCTGGGAAATGGTTTACCTTCCGCCGGAGATCTCCGCCAGGACCGTATGGGGCTGGGATATGCTGTCGGACGAGAGGACCGCGCTGATATTCGGTTCCCTGGAGAACCACGGCGATATCTGGCTGATCGATATAGTTGATCTGACCGCAGTCGAGATGAACGGGAGCCCCCATTGGTCCGGAGGTACGGCCATCACCGGTTACGATCCCGAGGACGGCGGGAAGCTGCTGGCCCTGAAGTTGAAGTTCACGGGCCCCGGCGGAACGGAACTGGCATATTACAGCATCTCCGAAGGCAAATGGCACGGATTACCCGTCGACCACAATCCGAGCCCTGAGATTCGCGATTACATGTCAGGATGCTATGATCCGGTGGATAACGTGTTCTACGTATACGGCGGGGAACTATCCTACCGCGTGAGCCAGTGGGAATGGCATTACTATTTTTACAACCAGTTCTGGAGGCTCTGGGTGAACAACGGCACCTGGGAGAGGATCAACGTCAATGCTCCACCGGGAAAACTCAGCAGGGCTTCCATGACCGTGGATACCGAGTCGGAATACCGGCATGTCTACCTGTACGGGGGCCAGACGCATAACGGAGAGTCGGATGCCATTGCCAAGTGGAACATAACCGGCAGGATCTGGTCGGTCATGAACCCGCCGGTGGAACCGCTGGGAAGGAGGCAGTCAGCTTTAGCATACGATCCGGTGAAGAACGGGATCTGGATGTACGGAGGGAGGCAGAACTCCACATCACAGGAACTGGATGATCTGTGGTTCTTCCACATTAACAAGGAGCTCTGGGAACCTCTTTCGGGACCCCTTGATAATCCGGAACCCAGGTACGGGCACTCCCTTGCCGTAAACCACGACACGGGAGAGGTCATGGTTTTCGGAGGTGACGGGGAAAATGATCCGGACATGCACATCTGGCGGATAGGTTGGCCCAGATGGATATCCGTCAGCACCCCGACCTCCCCCGGAAGCGACTGGGAATACGCATCGATGTCCTACCTGCCTCAGTTGAAGCAGACAGTACTCTGGGCCGGATCCGGAAAAGGCACCGAGATATGGGCATACAATCCGATACTGAGAACGATATACGAGGGAGCGAGCCTCTTCGATCCGAAAGGGATCGAAACCGAGGATGCATTCCCCACCATCGGCACCTACGACCTTCGTCTGAGGGGATACACGGACCTGGATCTCTCCGATTTCCTAGGTATCAACCTGACGTTCAAGACAGCGGAAGACGAGTGCCGTGTGACCTGGTACAAGGCGAACGAAACGATCGTTGCATGGGGAAATACGTCCTGGTTCCATGTGGATCCCGGGATCATAGAGATGACGATCGGCAACAGGTTCCTCATCCACCTTCCGATAACGTTCACGTTCGACATGCCCGACAACACGGGGATTGATGTATACGGGACTCCCCTTACGTCAACTGCATATACGGAGGAGAGAAGAACCGTAGAGGCTTTCGTCATGAACTCCGGGATCGAGATAAAAGGCTACCAGTTCTATACCGAGCTCCAGGGAAGGGTATCCGAGGGAGGATGGATATTCGGCCGGAACAACATCACGGCATCCGGTGTTGAGGTGCTCTTCTCAGCCGATCCGACGGTTAAGCCCGCCAATTCATCCTTCAAGATAACATTTGCCAACCAGAAGGGTGATACCGATCAATGGGAATTCAGCTCCGGCGAGAAGGGCAATCTTACCGTCCCCGTCTTCGGAGAGGACGGGGAGAAATCCTACTACTGGCTCAACCTGTCCACGATGGATGACGAGGTTATCAAAACACGGTCGTTCGTATTCAATCTCGACATGGATCCGCCGGGAATGATCGAGGACGTCAAGATCAGGGCGGACGGCCCCCAGGACAATCTGTGGGGCTACGACGACGATCCCGAGGTCTTCCTGACATGGGGCAGCATATACGAGAACGGATCGGGGATAAAGGGCGTATGCTATTCCGTCAACCACAACTTCTGGCCCAAGGAGCAGAACCTTACCAACGAGTTCAAACGGTTCCAGATCAACTCCGAGGGAAGGCACTATGTCTACGTATGGGCCATGGACAAGACGGGAAGAGCGGGGCCCTACTTCAAGGCCCCGATATTCATCGACAACCACAAGGTCGTGTTCTCGAACCCTGTCCCGGACAAACCCGTGAGGGTGACCTATCCTCAGTTCACCGTTCGGATCAACCTTTCGGACGACATATCGGGACTGGATCTCGATTCAATCGAATACAAGATAACGGGGGAGGACCATAAGTTCACCGACTGGATGAAATATCCGCATAATTTCACCGATCCCTTTGCCAAGCTGACCCTGACCCTGAACATCAATCTCTGGCCGGGCATCACCAATTACGTCCAGTTCAGGGCCGATGACATGGTCGGAGCGGGATACCGGGAATCCCACGTTTTCGCGATCTTCTACGATCCGAATCTGAAGATACCGGTTATGGACATCACCGCCCCGGAGGATGGTTTCACCACCAAGGACGATGTCAAGTTCACCTGGAAAGGCGACTATATTCAACCGGGGAACCTCACCTATGAGGTCCACATCACCAATCCGAGGGGTGAGGAGATCGTCGTACAAGCGGGCAACCTGTCGGAGGCGGATTTCACCCCCACATATCCGGGAGTCTACACCTGGTTCATCCGGGGTAAGGCTGACGGCAAGTCCAATGATTCGGAGTCGAGATCGTTTACCTTCGACCCCGATTTCGCCACGATCGTGGATCCCAGCGGGATCTCGATGAAATCGGGGGAGACGACGCTGCTCTCGTTCGATATAACAAACACTCTTCTGGTGGGGATCAACCTGACCTTCTCGCTGTCCGGCGGAACCGGAATCACCATCGCCAGCGGAGATGAACTCGCTCTATCCGCGGGTGAGACCGGACAGGCGGAGATAATACTTGATTCCACGGGTGTAAATCCGGGTGATTACACCGTCACCGTCAGGATCGAGGATGATTTCGGAAGATCGGAATCCATCAACGTCCCAGTGAAGATCCTGAAAGGGGACACCCAGGGACCGGATGATGAGAAAGAGAAGGACAATACCTGGCTTTACATCATTATCGCGGTTGTCGCGATCCTGGTCATTCTGGTGATAGTGGTGATCGTTGTGGTCATGAAAAGAGGCGGTGAGGAAGAGGAGGAGGAGATCGAGGAAGAGGAGGAGGTATCCGACGAATACGATCCCACCGGGGTGATTGCCCAGGGTGAGACCGTTCAAGCCTCCGTTCCGATGTCGCCGGGCATGCCGGGAAGTGAGGACGAGCTCAGATCCGGCGGAACCAATCTGTTGGAGATGGAGGTCCCGGCCTACGGAGATGAGCCCTCCCCGGAGGAGGGTCCGATCGAAGAAGCCCCCGAACCGCCCAGGAAGAAGGTCAAGAAGAAAAAGGCCAAGAAGCCAGTCAAGAAAACGGAGGAAGTTCCGAAGGAGGAACTCGAGATCTTCCCGGATGAGGAATACGAGGAGATCGAGGACCTGGAGGAACTCGAGGAATGACCTCGAATCAATTTATATAGACAACCCCGTTTAGAGGGCGATGCAGCGCAGGGGCCGCGGTAAAAAGAGCAGGCTTCAGCTCGAGGTTGCCAGCGATCGGATCAGAACACTTTACGACCTGGCCGTATCAAGAGCCCGCAGCGGGGATCTGATCCTTGCGAGGAGATATACCCTCCTGGCCAGAAAGATCGGCATGAGGTATACGGTAAGGATTCCCGCTCACCTGAAGATGATCACATGCCGATCGTGTTTCGTTCCCATGATCCCCGACGTGACATCGAGAACCAGGATAAGGAACGGGAGGATCATAACTACCTGTCTCGAATGCGGACGTATCATGAGGCATCCCATCAAGCCCGGAGGAAACGAAGAGGAGGGATTGTATGAAGAACATAAATGACCTCAAAAGAACCGGAATGGATTTGAAACCAGCCATGCTGGTCGGAAAATCCGGGATAACCGAAGGGATCGAGAATGAGATCGATTCTCAGCTCGAGAGGACCGAGCTCATCAAGGTCAAATTCCTCAGATCCGCTGGTCCATCAAGCTCCTGGAAGGACGATATTGAGGCTTTGATCGGGAGGATCGGGGCAAAATTGATCGAGATCAAGGGCGGTACCGTTCTCATATACCGTCCAAAACGAAGATGACATCTCATAATTCAAGATCGTAACGCTGGTAATTCATCCTCAAACCCCAGATCTCATTGATCTCCTCCTCGGTTATTCTGAATCCGAAATGATCATAGAGCCTTGCGGCATCCTCCAGAATATCCTGAGTGGTCAGGTAGATGGATCTGTACCCTCGTTCTCTCGCAAAATCAAGGGCCTCAGCCGTTATCTTTCTGGCGATCCCCTTTCTCCTGACATCCGGGTGAAGCAGGAGCCATCGAAGCTGGGCAAGATCCTCGGATCGCTCGACAACGGCCACCGATCCGACGATCTCCCCGTCCCTCTCCACGATCCAGAACCTGTCGCGGTCCGATCCCTCGACGCGGTTTTCCAGATAGTCGTGAAACGTCTCGGCCACGTACTCTTTGAACCTATCGTCGAACCCGTACTCCTCCCTGTAGAGACGATCGTGGAGATCGATCAGATATCCGATGTCCCCGGGTCTCAGGTCGTTCCTTATCGTAATCCGATCCGATCTTTTCATGATCCTACGATCCGGTCTATTATGGTCTGAAATGGTAGATTAACATTACCCTGTCAAACAGACTGCCTCATCCATCCACCCGTCATAAAAAATAAATATCCGATCCCAGCCAGAGGTTATTGTTTCTTCCGCCAGAAACGGTTAAATTGCCACAGATTTATATCATTCTTCACGGCGATGTGAAACATAGATTTCTATATACCTAAATCCGGAGAGGAGATAACATGAGTCGGAAAAGAATAGGCAGAGTTATGATCGTCACTGCTTTTTTCATATTGCTCGATCTGAGTTATGTCGAATCCGATCACGGGACCTTCGGAAATGCAATCGAGACGGGAATTGGTAGAACAGAATGTATAGTGCCTTCGTTTGATTCGTTCATCGAGAACCGCGGCCAGCTGCACAGGGACGATATCCTTTTCTACACCTCAGGACCTGCAAGGATCGGCCTTGCCGCCGATCGAACCTTATTTGTTGTAAATGGGACCGCAAAGAAATCCCTATCATACGAGATCCGCTATACCGGATGCAATCCAACTATCCCGACAGGGATCGGCTCCTGTTCGGGCGTGTACAACTATCTTATCGGGGACAGGGAGGATTGGCGGACGGATGTCCCACATTACTCGGAGGTATATTACAGGGATCTCTGGGACGGGATCGATCTCGTTTACCGCATCTCCGAAGGGTTGCTAAAATACGATCTGATCATTCATCCGGACAGCAGTCCCGATGACATCAGGATGGAATATGTGGGAATTGACGAGCTGAATATTCAGGGAAACGGCGATCTTATCATAGAAACCCCGATGGGGCCCATATGGGATCGGGATCTCGCCGCATATCAGAACGGAGACGAGATCCCCGTAAAATTCTCGATCTCAGATGGGAATTCGGTTTCTTTCGATGTTGGCCGTTACGATAAGGAGGATGCCCTGATCATCGATCCGTTCCTGGAGTTTTCAACCTATTTCCCCGAATCAAGAACCGAGATAGTATTGGAGGATTCCGTGGCGCATACGGATGACATCTATATTGCGGGTGTGACTGATTCAGTGGAATTTCCCACAACAACAGGTGTATTTGACGCGACAGTGGAGAAATACGAATCGTTCGTGTGCAGGATGAAACCCGATCTGTCGGGTTTCGTATTCTCAACACTGATTGGAGGATCCGGGGTCGACAAACTAGAAGATATGGTTGTAGACGATAACGGAAATATATATATCGGCGGTCTGACGGATTCGTTGGACTATCCGACAACCGCAGGCGCTTTGAATGAGACTTCCAATATCTGGACCGATCCCCAAACATCGGACCCTTATGATGATGTGACATTCTGGGACGCTTTTATGACAAAACTCAATTCGGACGGGACGGATCTGATCTACTCCACGTATCTCGGAGGCCATAATGTCGAAACCGTAAAAGATCTGGATGTGGATTCCTCCGGGAATCTGTACGCATCTGGATACGTAGGATCAACGGATTTTCCCCTTAAAAATCCATATCAGGACACACTGATGGGAAGAAGGGACTTTTTCATACTGAAACTGAATCCGCAGGGATCGGAACTGATATATTCCACCTTGTTCGGTTTCAACGAAACCTGGGGTTGGGAACAGGATTATGACGATATCATGGATATCGCCGTGGATGACATAGGCAGGGTGGTTTTCTGCGGGATCACCGACGACGAGGAATTCCCCGTGACGACGGGGGTTTACAATTCTGACTACGTCAACGATATGGGATATCTGGCCATGCTGTATCCCAACGGATCGGGGCTCGAATTCTGCACATTCATCTGCGAGAGCATGGTCCCATACGACACGGTTATTGACGGATTCGATCGGATACTGATAGGCGGGGTGATGATCGCCGATTCCCTTGATTATACCTCTAATGCCGTGGATAAATCGTTCAACGGCCAGCTTGAGGGATTCATCGCATCCATGGATTTCAACGGGACAACCCTCAACTACGCCACATATTTCGGCGGAGATGACATCGATCTGGTTCATGAAATCGATATCGATCAATCGGATAATATCTGGATCACGGGATCAACGGAATCCGCGGATCTGCATGTGACGGATGACGCATATTCGGATGTATTATCCGGAAGAAGTGACGCTTACGCATCCTGTATATCCGGTGACGGAAGCAATGTGATCTTCTCGACTTATTTTGGCGGGTCTGAAGGCGATTCTGCCCAGGACATCATCATTCTGAACATGAACGAGTTCTACATCTCGGGATCCACGTACTCCTTGGACCTTCCGGCAACCCAGGAGGCCATGTTCCAGAATTTTACCGGAACATCTTACAGCACTTTCATATCGAAGATCAAGGTGAACTCGAACATTCCCTCGGCACCTGGAAATCCATTTGTTATTGAAGGTGATCGGTTCGTAAATGTATCATGGGTGAAACCGGCAATCACTGGAAACGAGGACATACTGAACTTCTCCGTTTACCGATCACTGGACGGCGTCAGCTTCGAAATTACCGCGGTTGTGGATGCGGAGATCAGATGGTTCAACGATACCGGGCTCGAGAATGGGATCACATACTACTACAGAATAACTGCCAGCAATGTCGTTGGAGAGAGCCCTCCCTCTCCTGTTATAAGCGGAATCCCTTCATCTGTTCCCGGAAAAACAGCGGTTTCCATCGGCGGGATCGGGGATTCGTTCATAAACATCTCATGGACCGGACCGGACGATGACAGCGGGAAGGAAATCGTCGGCTACAGGGCATATATCGGACCTTCCGATATTGATCTCACTCAGGTCGAGGTTCCCGTCAGGAATTGGTACAATTTCACCGGTCTGGTAAACGGCCTGACATATTACCTGGGTGTTTCAGCCCTGAACGTTCTGGGAGAGGGGGCGATGTCCGATCTCGTCACGGGCGTGCCCATGAGCAGGCCGTCCAGACCGTTGAATCTGAAGACCCTCGCCGGGGAGGGATTCGTCCACCTATATTGGGAGCGACCTGAGGATGACGGAGGGGATCCGGAACTAACATATTCTGTCTTCGAAAGCGTGGACAACATCACGTTCGACCTTCTGGCCGGGGGGATCGAATCGAACGATTACAATGTTACCCCGTTTCCCTCGGGTGAGTTCAAACTGTATCATGTTAGAGCAAAGAACCTGATGGGGTTGAGCCAACCTTCAAATGTCGCCTTCTCCAAGAGCGTGGCAAGACCCACCGCTCCCCGAAATTTCAAGGTTGCGACAGGAGATTCATCAGCCGTTCTTACATGGGCAGCGCCGGAGTCGTTCGGTGGTTTCGACTCGGTCACATACAAGGTATATTACGGAACGAGGCCGGATCTTCTAGAGGTCTTTGAATCTGGAATCACCGCACTTTCAATCGATATCTATGGATTGTCAAACGGGTTTACATATTACTTCGCTATCAGCGCGGTCAACCCGGGAGGGGAGGGGCCGTGGACCGATATCCAATACGGCATCCCATACGGAACGCCCTCGAAACCTATCAACCTGACAGCAGAACCGATCGATTCCGGCATGATTCTGAGATGGGACCCTCCCGAGGATTTCGGAGGATCGTCCCGGATTTCATACGTGGTCTATTCGGGAACCGGCACCGATTCACAGGCGGAAATCGGATCTACGAATTCTACAAGGTACACGGTATCCTATCTTCAGAACGGAGTCACCTACCATTTCAGGGTAAGGGCGAGGATCGGCAGTATGAACGGGAAGATATCCGATCTCGCCAGCGGAATGCCGATGGGATTGCCGGGACCACCCGAAAACGTTGAAGCCATTCCCGGGGACTCATCCATAATGATCTCGTGGGATGAACCCACCGACGATGGTGGATCCTCGTCTCTTCAATATAGGGTTGTCATAACATGTTTATCATCGGATTCAAAGATCATATTCGAGGATATAAAAAACCAGTCGTTCGAGATCGCCGGTTTGATTAACGGCGAGGAATACGGATTGTTCGTGCTATCATCAAACGAGATGGGATCGTCCATTCCTTCGATCGTGATAAGAGCCGTCCCACGGGGACCACCGGCTCCCCCCACATCCTTCAGCGTGATCCAAAAAGGAAGGAACATGGAATTGAGGTGGTCCCCGCCATTATCTGACGGGGGATCGGATCTGGAGGGATACCGCATATACAGAGGAACATCCGAGGATGACATGAGGATACTTGCCGAACCCGATCCCTCCGATATATCATACATCGATGAGAACACCCTGGAGGGTGTGGTTTATCATTTCAGGATCACGGCCTACAACGAGATCGGAGAGGGAGAACCCACATCGACGATCTCCGTGGAGATCCCGGAGTCATCGGACTCCGGATCGAATGATACCATGACCGCCGTCATCGTCATCGGATCCCTTATCATCCTCCTCCTGGTGATCCTCATATTCGTCTCTTATTCGAAACGGTCAGCGGATGATCGGGGAGAATCGGATCAGATGGCAGGATCTTTCCCTGTCTACGGACAATATCCTGCGGATCAGAGATCCCCGTCGATGATATCGGATGTACCCGATATCTCAGAGGAATGAGTGATTATTCAAGATTCAGCTCTACCAGCTCGATCCTCTCGTCCCCGTCGACGGCCATCTCGAGGATCACCCCGATTCGATAGTCCGGGATCATATCATATATACGAACAATTCCATACTCCGCATTGAACATGATCGGAAAGGATTGACATGAGAGGAAAAGGGACGAAGATCGTTCTCCTTGGGACCGGAACCCCGAACGCGGAACCGGACAGATCAGGTCCATCCACAGCTTTGATAGTGAACGGAAAGACGTACATCATCGACTTCGGACCGGGCATCGTGAGGAGGGCTTCCGAGGCATATCGGTCGGGAATAGAAGCCCTGAAACCCTCCGATCTCGAAACCGCATTCGTCACTCACCTCCATTCTGATCACACGGCCGGGTACCCCGATCTGATACTTACCCCGTGGGTTCTCGGGAGGAAGAACGCCCTAAGAGTTTTCGGCCCCCCGGGGATCCGTTCCATGACCGATCACATCCTCAAGGCGTACCGCGAGGATATCGACATCCGGATCAACGATCTCGAAGGGGCCAATGACGACGGGTGGAGGGCGGACGTTAACGAGATCGGTGAAGGAGGGATCTACCAGGATGAGAACATCAGGGCGGTCGCGTTTCTGGTGAACCACGGCGGGTGGAGTTCCGCCTTCGGCTACAGGTTCGAGACGGAGGATGGGACGGTGGTCATCTCCGGGGACACGGCCCCGTTCCCGGAAATGGACATGCATTATCGCGGATGCGATGTCCTGATCCACGAGGTCTATTCCGGGAAAGGGTTCGACAAGAGACCGGAGAAATGGAAGAAGTATCATGCCGCTTATCATACCTCTGCCATGGAGCTGGGAGAGATTGCATCCCGGGTGAGGCCGAAGCTTCTGGTCCTTTATCACCAGCTTCTCTGGGGGACCACTCCCGATGAGCTTGTCGATGAGATAAGATCGGCATACGATGGAAAAGTCGCCTACGGAAGGGATCTGGACAGCTTCTAGAGGGAGTTGATCCCTTCTCCTTTCCTCAGCATCTCCATGGCCTTTTCAATCCTTCGAAGCCTCGTCTCCTCCTTCTTTGCCGTGGAGATCCATCCGATGTACATGTTCTTATGGGAGGGGGGAAGGGCTTTGAATCTCTCCCATACCTCGGGATCCTCCATGAACTTCTTCTCGATATGACCCGGGACCGGAACATCCTTCCCTCGATAGGGGGCCGACGGAGGTGATTTCTGCGGATCCCTCCGCTCGTAGATCTCCATGCCGGATGGTGTCATCTTGCCCTGTTCCCTCATCCTTTCGGCTCTCTTCAGGTTGGTTTCCGACCACACGGATCCTTTCCTCCTCGGGCTGAATCGTATCGTGTGCTTCCTGTCATCTATCCTCTTCATGATGCCGTCGATCCATCCGAAACAGACCGCCTCCTCCACAGCTTCCTCGTATGAGACGCATTTCTCTTTCGTGTGCTTCTTGTAAAGGATCAGCCAGATCTCCTTCCTGTCCGAATGGTTCTCATGAAGCCAGCCGCGCCATGTATCCCGGTCTTCTGCGAAGAATGTCTCCGTTATCTCCACCATGGCCACACCGTCATTCAATCCAGGTAAGCATCGTATTCATCTATATACCCGTCCCCGTCGGAATCGGGCGATCTGATATAGATCTGTATGCAGTCCTCATCCGTCAGGATCACGATATCGTCATGGCCGTCGCCGTTGAGATCCCCGTGATCGATACACTCTACGACACCGTAATACGTGAACGGATAAACTCCCACAAAAAGGGACATGCTCGAATCCTTTGAAAATGATCTGTCATGGTTCTGGATATATATCTTCGGACCAAGTATCAGATCGCAGAGACCATCATCGTTCACATCTGATGAATCATGAAATAGATCAATGATCCCGCCTGTTGAAAATTCCATCTCATGCTGGAATTCAGCAAACAAATCATTGGACAGGACATTGGCGGTGTTCATAAAAGTACGATTTCCGATCAGCAGATCCTCAAGGCCATTGCAGTCGATGTCCTCTATCAATGGGAATCCTTTCGAATCGAACGTAGGACCGGATATCAGTGCTCCCGATGGGTTCTGTATGAATACTCTGTTGTTGACAACGATATCCGCTCTGTCATCGCCGTTCAGATCACCGGAATCTATCCTGCCGTCAACACCATCAATCAGTACATTCGGATCCAAGACGAATGTTCCATTCTCCGATCCTCGGAAGATACGAACGGAATCTTCGAAACCGTCACCTGTCATGGAATGTCCGTTGATCACAGCAATATCAATATATCCGTCGCTGTCGAAATGATCAACGGCAAGATCGAAGGGCTGAACTCCACAGCTCAGGATCTGGATCGGACCATCCGAGAATGAACCGTTACCGTATCCCTCGAATATCCATGCATCGTACGAGTTCCAATTCACAGATATCAGATCGAGATTATCATCACCTACGATGTCATGAAGAAGGACCCTGATCGGGGAATCACCCGAACTACCCCTCCATATCTCATCGAGACCTCCTGCCTGGGAATCCCACTTGTAGCATCCAATATTCTCGCTCTGACCGATGGACCTCGAGGAACCTCCGGTTTGAAACATCATTCCCATCTTGTTGAAAAAGGCAACCGCTATCTCGGCTGAACCATCCCCGTCGATATCCTTGACGGATATCGATTTGGGATTGCCAATTACAGTTTCCTGACAGGTCGGTCTGTTCCCGGGGGTGAAGGAAATGTACCTTCCGAAAGCGACCTCGGGCGGGATGGCTATCTCATTTGACGGGATCATGAATGGTGTACCGTGGTCCCATTCGGATTTATTCATCCGTATAGATTTTGGTATATCGATATAATCCGCTTTGGCAACACCGAATCCGAATATCTTGCATTCACCCGTCATTAACTCGGTTCCTTGTGCGAATGACGTTTTATTGAACATGCTGATAAAAGGAATAACCAAGCCTGTCCAGGTAATCAGGACAAGATCTGAAGGCCAAATCTCGATGCTTTTCGAGCAGTTGTTGGTTATCTCGACCTCCACATACATACCGTATTCCCGTATGCTCTCCGTGATCTCAAAGTCTATCAATTTAATGTATATGCTATCGTCCTCTCCGAATCCCGACTCATCGTCGTCGATGCATCCCGCGACGAGGAGAGGGAGAACTAGGAGAGATGCCGTCAGTACTCGAGGCAATCCCATACAAACCCCCCTGAAGAAATGTCGATTTCTCCTCTGGAAAAAGTGTACAGTATTAAATCGGATATTACTCTTTCCGTTACCAGGTGTGTTTTCAACATATTTTCAAGGGAAATTATGAATTATCTTCGTGAGAGGACTTTTCTTCGATAATCCAGAAGGAAGGGGGTCATTTCCCTATGTGGAGCTTTATTCCCGCCTCTCCTTCGGTTCATCTCGTCCCCATCCACAAGGAGATCGATCCTTCTATCCGGTACGTCGATCTCGATCATGTCGCCGTCGCGAACAAGGCCGATCGCACCTCCCGTAAAGGCCTCCGGCAC
>JBLIRG010000060.1:0-18677 GCA_049472195.1 Thermoplasmatota archaeon | reverse complement strand
GAAGAGGAGGAAAGGAAGAAGAGAAAAAGAGGCGGGGGTAAGGGGAAAAGGAAGAAGAAGAAGGCAGAGGGAAGAGGTGAGCCGAGGAAGGCCCCCAAACTGCGGAAAAAATGATATGAACATCCAGGATCTTTTTAGATGACGATATCGACATTGACCGAGTAGAGGCGTTTGCTATGTCAGATGAAGACCGGAAGATGAGGTTGATACAGGTTGGAAAGGTGAAGGAGGTCTACGAGGTCTCCGGGACCGAGGAACTGGAATTTCATTTCACCGATAAGATATCCGTTTTCGACAAGGTGATACCCTCCATGATCCCCAGGAAGGGCGAGAGCCTGAACAGGACGTCGGCACACTGGTTCAACATGGGAGAGGAGCTCGGCATCAAGAGCCATTTCATAAGGACCACCGGTCCTGACACGATGAGGGTGAAGCGGGTTGCCGTCGAAAGGGACATGAAAAAGATAACGAATGACTCCACGTCGATCCTCATTCCCCTTGAGATAATCGCCAGGTATTACGTTGCGGGATCCCTTCTCGACAGGCTCAAGAAGGGAAGGGTGAGGGCCGAGAGCGTCGGATTTCCCTCCGGGCATGTCCCGAAATACGGCGAGCCCCTCCCACAACCGCTTATCGAGGCCACGACGAAACTCGAGGAGGTGGACCGGCCCCTGACCGACAGCGAGGCGGTCGAGCTTGCCAAGCTCTCAAAGGACGAATGGGATCAGATCATCGAGGCGGTCAACAAAATCGACGACGTGATCAACAGGGAAGTCATGAAGAGGGGCCTGATCCATGTTGACGGAAAGAAGGAGTTCGGTTTCGATTCCGAGAGGAACATAATGCTGATCGACACATTCGGAACCGCCGACGAGGATCGGTTCTGGGACGTCGAATCCTACGAGAACGGCAAACTCGTTGAGCTTTCCAAGGAGACTGTCAGGCAGATCTATCGAAATAGCGGATACCACGAGAAACTGATGTCGGCGAGGGAGGCCGGAGCCTCAAAGAACGACGAACCCCCGATACCGGCCCTGACCCGAGAGGAGATCGATATGGTCTCAAAGCTCTACGGGGATCTGTACGAGAGGCTGACCGGCGGGAAATTCTGAGATCAATCCACCTGCCTCAGCACGGAATCGTAAAGGTCTTTCCTGTCCGCCGAGAGCAGAACCTCCTTTGCCAGGTTTATCTTCCTCATCTCCTCCTCGATCATCTTCGCGTACTCGGGACCGATCCCGGGATTCAGATCGGGGTGGTACATCATGGCCCTCTTTCTGTAGGCCTTCCTTACAGCCTGCTGATTCGAGAAACGGGGTATTCTGAGTATCTCGTAGAGATCCTCGCCGTCGATGAACACGTCGTCCAGATCCAGATCGATGTCGTCAGCGAGGACCCTCGCCTCCTCCTCGTCCTTTTCCCGATCCTCGCCTGAATCAGGACCGGGCCCGGATTTTCGAGGTCCCTCCGGAATGTCCAGGTCACGAAAGAGATCCTCGATCGAGGGGGGTTTCCTGTAGTATACGGTCCTCTTCCTCTTCTCTTCCCTCCCGATCGGTTCCTCACGGGGTTTCTCGGTTTCATCGGTTTCCGCTGCAATGACCCTGAACCCGGAGGAAAGGGGGGCGGCCTTGGCCGGCTGCCGGGCTTCGGCCGGGGGAGGTTCCCTTTTAAATGCGAACGGCTCCATCCCCGGAACCTCGGTGAAGGGAAATCTGACATCTTCATCCTTCTTTGCCTTCCGAGGCGGGGGCGGGGCGGGGCGGACCTCCTTCTTCACGGCGCCCATAGACGACGGGCTTTTGGGAGAAAGAATTCCCATGCCGTCGGGAAACAGGCTATCGTCGATTGGACGATCCCTCATGATCCTCCTGTAGGAGATATACGAGAGTATCGAGGCGATCCCGTTCAGGAGGAAATATGACGCCAGCAGCATGAATAGGATCGGCATGAACACGCTGACCGTCAGGAAGATGATCCAGATCATCACGTAAAGCGTGGCTATGCCTGCCAGGATCATCGCAATTACCGCAGGCCATCTCCCCCCGAATCTCAGATGGGGCAGCGGGAGGGATACCAGGGCCGAGAAGAGTCCCAGGCTTATGATGACGGCTCCCACGGGATACGGGACGAAGACTCCCCCGATCAGTACGACGGGAGAGAGGACATATAGGACAGCAGCAAGGACCGTGAGGAAGAGATTTCCGGATTTCCTCGCGCTCAGAAGGAGGACGATGTTGCCCCCCAGCAGGGAGTTGATGCCGAAAACTCCGATGGTCAGCATGATGAGAACGCTGAAACAGGACATCCCCGAGAATTCCGTCAGCGATTCGACTGCCAGAAGTCCGGAGAGCGCCACTAGCATGAAAGAGCCGATTATATGAAGCGCTATTCCCTGACTGGTCCTGTCCTTCATATTCTCCCCTGATATCCCTTACATATCGTAAACTGCGGGATTTTATTTAACATAAACATCGGGGGGAAATCATGTTCGATATATTATCAGTTCATAAGCTCCACGTCGAAGAATGACTTCACTTTTCCATTAAAATCACTTCTTATAGAACCATATGTGTTTTAAAAAAGGAAAGTTTTATCATTCACTTAATTGAATTAATATCGGTAAAGAAAGAGGGATTTGTTTTTCTTACCGGGAGTTGAAAGAGATTGAATAAAGATCGAAAGGTCAAGTTCGTAATGATCAATCCCACGGCGGATCTCTGGAGGGTTGAGGAGGGAAAGGGACCGAGCTCCAAATCGAGGATCTTCAGGTTCTCCATGCTTCCCAGCCTATACGTCTGCGCATCGATGCCCGACTGGATCGAACCCAGAATAATAGACGAGGATGTGGAACCCATACCCATGGACCTCGAGGACGACATCATCGGTATCTCGTTCATGACATACAACGCGAAGAAGGCCTACGATCTCGGGGATCATTTCAAGAAGATGGGAAAGACGGTTATCTTCGGGGGATACCATCCGTCTTTCATGCCTGAAGAGGCGCTCCCTCACTGCGATTCCATATGCATAGGAGAGGCCGAGGTGTCCGTCCCGAAGATGATGGAGGATTGGAAGAGGGGGGAGCTCAAACCCATTTACAGGTCGGGGAGGATCGATCTGAAAGGCCTTCCGGTACCCGACAGGAGCCTTCTCAAAGCGAGGGCCTACGTGATGCCGAACGCGGTAAATGCGACCAGGGGATGTCCGCACGACTGCGAATTCTGCTCCGTTTCCAAGTTCTTCGAAAACAAACACATGAAAAGACCCGTGAACGAGGTGGTGGAAGAGATCAAGGGACTGAAGGGGAAGTATTTCATATTCATAGACGACAATCTCACGGCGGACAGGGATTACGCACTTGCCCTGTTCAAGGAGCTGGAGCCTCTGAACAAGAGGTGGTACGGTCAGACCTCCATCCGGATCGCGAGTGACGTAACCCTTACCAAAGCGGCTTACCGGAGCGGGGCTAGGGGTTTCTTCATAGGTTTGGAATCCCTTTCCCAGGACACCCTGAATAAAGCCAATAAGAGGTTCTGCAAAGCGGAGGAATACAAGAAATACGTAAAAACTCTCCACGACCATGGAATCTTCATCATGGCAAGCGTGGTCTTCGGATGGGACGACGATAGGACGGACGTTTTCGAAAAAACACTGAAATTCCTCAAAGACGCGAACGTGGACAACCTCCAGGCAACGATATACACTCCGTTTCCGGGAACTGACCTTTACAGGAGACTTCTGAAAGAGGGCAGAACCTTTGACGAGTCGCCCACATTATATGATTTCTCCCATGCGGTCTTCGATCCCAAGCACATGACACGGGAGGAGCTGGAGCAGGGATTCTGCTACGTCATGGACGAGTTCTACTCGATTAGAAGCCTAATGATAAGGACGATTAAACAGCTGGGTTACGGATCATTCATGGACACTGTACGCGTATCGGCAGGTCTAAGCCTGGGATACCGGAACAGAATAAAAGCCAAGAAGTTTCGAAAGAAGGCGGAGATCCACAGAGAGGAGATCGGTAAACGGTCGCGATGATAGGGCGTCAACTCGAGGAGATCAGGGTCAATCTGAAGATCAGGACCTCCCCTCCCAGCTCGTGGGCGTCGGGATCGGTCCCGTAGGCAAGTTCGGGGGGAACCCTTATGCTCTTGACCTCCCCTCCGCCTCCCAGGAGACCGGGCTTTCTCATCCCGATGAGGCCCATGTAGAATCCGGTGATGTATCCAAGCTGCTTCCCGGGGCCGACATACCTCTCACCAGCCGTCGCCGGCAGCGTTCCCGCATCGAGCTGGTTCCCGTCGGTATCTGTCAGCCTGTAC
This sequence comes from Thermoplasmatota archaeon, assembly GCA_049472195.1. GTDB lineage: Archaea > Thermoplasmatota > Penumbrarchaeia > Penumbrarchaeales > Penumbrarchaeaceae > JBLIRG01. Next base: position 14,349 of record JBLIRG010000060.1, on the reverse strand, counting down.
TCCACCATCACCTTGTCCCCCGTATCAGTGACCGGATCGGATTGGCCCTGCACATCCATCACGAGGGTGATCGAGGCATTGAATTCCCCCGATCCGTGATCCGATACGGCCGTTATCACGAACTCGTCACCGTCGGATACACCGCCGTATTCGACGACCAGCGGGATCATCTCCCCCGGACCAAGATCGAGAGAGGATCTCTCCAGGCTGATCCCGGATGACGGCTCAACGGATAGGGTGATGTCGTCATCCGAGGTCCCGGTGTTGTTTACCAGTATCACCCCTCTATCACTGCTTGAAGAGATCAGAACCGTCCACACGCCGTCCGATTCCGTATCATCGAGGTAGGAGAGGCCCACCCCGAAGTCCGGCTCACCCGGGGCGATATCGGAATTGTCTCCCACACCGTCACCATCGGAGTCCTCCCATTCGGTCCCATCGTAAGGAAAAGCGTCCCTGGAATCCGGCACACCGTCCCCGTCGCTGTCCTTCTCCCCGCTCTCCTTCAGACATCCCGAGGAGGATATTATCAGGATCGCCAGGACAAGTACCGGGATCGATCGGAAACTCATTGCCGACTTCCCGGGAGCGGATGCTGTTTTATCCGGCAGAAGACCCATCCCGGGTAGATGGGGCAGCTGGTAGAAAAACTTCGCCTCGATGAGTTTTGCACTTAAAACAAGTTTTAAGCGCAACTTATGAAAGAAAAAACCCCAAAATCCAATGTGATCATATGCAAATCGCCAATAAACGTGCAAGGCAGCCTCGATGATATTTTTGATATATTATAATCGTAAAAGAGCGGGGCGTCGGATCTAACATGCCCGATCCCGGTGATGAATGCTAGCCGGCCGATGGCCTTAAGGTCCACATTGACCATATCCATGAAGGTGCTTCCCTTTGAGACCGCAGGCCGATATCTGGGATGATCATTACAGATCGGGGAATCCCGCGTGGAAGGGATCCCCATTCCCCCTGCCCGATCTTCCGCGAGGATCGAGGATCCTCGAGGTCGGATGCGGCACGGGGAGCACGATCATCCAGGCCGCCGAGCTGGGGTACGATGTGACCGGAATGGACATCTCGCCGGCGGCAGTATCCCTCGCCGGGAAAAGGCTGGAACGGAGAGGGATCGCCGCAAACGTCGTCGTCGGGGATATAACGAACTACAACCCGGATGAAGGAGAGTTCCGGGGGATACTCCTGCATCACGTTCTTTCCTCGATGACGGGGTCGGACAGGATATCGGCCGTGAAGAGATCGATGGAACTTCTTAAAAGCGGGGGGGTGATCTCATTTCAGGATTTCTCGGTGGAGGATATGAGATACGGCCAGGGGGAGCCCGTTGAGAAAAATACATACAGAAAGGGAAACGGGCTGATATGCCACTTCTTCATCGTGGAGGAGGTATCCGATCTGTTCGCGGACCTGGAAACGGTCAAGCTGACGATCGGCAGATGGCCCCAGAGGACCGGTGAAGGTATGAAGGACAGGGTAAGGATCGTCGGGATCTTCCAAAAGACCTGAGATCATGTCATCCTTCCGGACCTTACCCTGGGAAAGATATCAGGGGCCGCCACAGGACGGAGCGTTCCGGTGTCCACGAAAACACCCCACTGCATGGACCTGGCGCAGACCTCGTCCCCCTTCCTGAACTCCGCCCGGAGGACCCACCTGGTGTCCCCCATCTCCTCGACCCACATGACACCGTCCACCTCATCCAGAAGTCTGAGGGGCCTCTTGTAATCGATCTCGGTATGGGCGAGAACGGGGACCACCCCCTCCTTCAGAATATCCCTGAAATCGGCGTAGAGGGAGGTGATGTCCATCCTCATGTCCTCGAGCCACCTGAAATATACTTGGTTCGACACAATACCGGCGAAATCCACCTCGTAGGTCATCACCCTGATCTTTCTGGTTATCTCCACTCTGTCTCCCTGATCATCGCTCATCGGTTACCCTCCGGCGGTCAACCAGGAATCCCGTGATGGACTATAAATCCCTCCTTTGATCCGGTTGTACGAGGGCCTAAATCATGATCCGCTCATACTTATATATCGTGAGGAAACTGACACGGCGATGGTTCAAGATCATCCCCTGGGCAGGGGGAACTGGTTCTCGAGGAAGACCACCCCGAGACTCGCCGCCATAGTCCTGGTCCTGACTATCTTCATGTTCCTGATCGCCAGGATCGTCCCGACGAGGTTCCCCGAGATCGGATGGGAGCTCTGGGGCGACGATCTGGTGATCCTTCGGATCTTCGAGATATCATGCCTCTCCCTGATGATCGTATCCGTCGTCCACGCATGGATCAGGTGGGGAAGGAAGAAGACTATCATGTTCTTCATGTTCGCCCTCATATACGGTTTCATACTGGAGGAGGTCACCGTCACCTATTCCCAGTATTACGAGTACAATCCTCACGCCTGGATCCAGATCAGCAACACGATGATGGCGGTCCCGTTCTGCTGGACAGCCGTGATGTACCTGCTCGTCTACCTTATCGAGGAAAACCCGCATCTCAGCAGGCTGACAAAACTGGAGAAGGGAATGTTCGCGGGGGTGATGGCGGTTTCCATCGACGTCGCCATCGATGCGGTATTCGTGGCCTACGGGATCTGGCAGTGGAGGGAGGGGCAGTGGTTCGGCGTCCCCCTTGCGAACTACACCGCATGGTTCATGGCGGTCGGGGGTTTCACCGCCCTCTGGAACGATGTGGACAAGCTAAAGGCTCACATGGTGGTCAAGGAGCTGGGGCTGGCCTTCGGCATCATTCTCTGCTACGGACTCCTGCTGATGCTCGTTTACCTGACATACCTGGCCTCGGAGGTGGTATTCTGAACATCACGATCTCCGGCATCCGCGATGGTTTCATCAGGTGGTATCCGCACATCTTCGTCTCCTCGGCGCACATCGGGGGGATCGCGCTCTCGTTATGGATGGGCAGGTGGGACCTGCTGGCCGCCGGGATATTTTTCGGAGTTCCATCCACGCTGCTCTTCATCGATCTTCTTCCGGGGGGTCCGAACCACACCGTGAAGGTCGTGAAGTGGATCGCATTTCGAAGGTGATCCAACGGTTGAAGGGTAAAAAAATAGATAGATCGTATGTCATTTGAACCCATGCTCGATAAACCGAGAGAATATGACCTGATCGTGATCGGATCCGGCGCGGGGTTGAACGTGGCATCCTCTGCGTATTCCCGCGGAATGAAGGTCGCGATCCTCGACGACGGGCCCCTTGGCGGGACCTGTCTGAACAGAGGCTGCATTCCCACCAAGATCATTCTGTATCCCGCCGAGGTCGTCGAGACCCTCAGGGACGCCGGGAAGATCGGTGTAACGGCATCGGACGTCAAGGTGAATTTCAAACTGGTGATGAGGAGGATGCACGACCTGGTCGACGGTGACGTGGGGGAGATGACGAAGGGGATCGAGGCGGCGGAAGGTCTGGATTTCTTCAATTCTGCCGGCAGATTCGTCTCTGAAAAGGTCATCGAGGTAAAGGGGAAGAAAATCACCGCCCCGCTGATACTGATAGCCGCCGGGTCCAGGGAGTTCATACCGCCGATCCCGGGTCTCGAGGAAGTGGGATACATCGACAGCACTTCCGTACTGGAACTGAAAGACCCTCCGAAGAGCCTCATGATCATGGGCGGAGGATATATCGCGGCGGAGTTCGGCCACTTCTTTGCGGCCGTTGGCACCAAGGTGAGGATAATTGGACGAAACAGATACCTCGTCAAGCAGGAGGAACCCGAGATATCCGAGGAGCTCAGGAGGAGGCTTTCCGGGAGGATGAAGGTTCATACCGGAATGGAGGCGGTGGAAGCCGGCATCGACGAGAAGGGAAAGTACATCATTGCCAGGGACTCCGGGACCGGAAAAAGGTACAGGTACCACGCCGAGGAGATCATGGTTGCCGCGGGAAGGGTGTCAAATGCGGATCTGTTCAATCCGGAGGCAGCGGGTGTTAAAACCGACAGGAACGGGTGGGTGATCGTGGATAAATATCTGAGGACCAACGTCCCCGGGATCTGGGCCATAGGCGACGCAATCGGAAGGAACATGTTCCGGCACACGGCCAATTACGAATCGGAGGTCGCCTGGAACAACATGAACGCCGAATCGGAGGAGGAGATGACCGAGCTGGACGAGCATGCGGTTCCCCACGCGGTCTTCACGCATCCGGAGATCGCCTCCGTCGGAATGAGGGAGGAGGAGGCGGTAAAGAAACACCTGGTCACCGTGGGGGAGGCCATGTACACGGACGCCATCAAAGGGTATGCCATGGGAGAGGATACGAGCTTCGTCAAGGTCATCGTATCGGCGAAAACGGGGAGAATACTGGGGGCTCATGCGATAGGCCCCCATGCCACCGCCATGGTTCAGCCGCTCGTGTATCTGATGAACTCGGGCAAGGGGACATATACTCCCCTGGCCAGGGCGCAGACCATACACCCTGCCATGGAGGAGATCATGGTACGGGCATTCGGGAACATGAGGCCGGGCAGGGGACAGGAGGAGCATTTCGGAGGCCATCACCATCATCATTCGCACGATCACGACCATGATCATTCACATTGATGATCATGTGATGATAGTAAGGATCATTTAACACCCGGTAAATATTATATCTCCTGCTGTAATAGCCATTGTTGTCCTTTCGGGACAGCGGGGTTATTCGATGAGGGAAAGCAGATACCGCATGCTGCCGCTTTCAATTCCGACCGTCGCAATTCTCATTCTCGCGGTCATTTCGATCCGATCCGGATCCTTCTGCCCCGTGGTTTCCGGCGGCGGCGTGGAAAATGGCGGGATCCCCGGCGGCTCAGATAACTCATCAGGACCCATCATCGGATCAGTGATCTTCAGGAACGGTCCGAGGGAGGGAGACGGCGTTTCCGGTGCATTGATCGAGCTTCTCGATCCGGAAAACGGAAACACATTGAGATCGACATACGCCGATGAAACGGGATCATATATTCTCCACAACGTATCCTTCGCGGACGACCTGACCATAAGGGCGAACCCTCCCGCAGATGAGACCGGAAAATGGGATGAGAGGACCGGATATCTTCCCTCCGTATCATCCCCGTTCAATCACTCATCGGAGACTAACACGAGCGTGAACTTCCTTCTCAACTACTACATATTCGATCCCGTCGAACCGCATCCGAGGATCATCATAATGGACCAAAACGGCGATCCCGTTGCGGGCGCTGTTGTTGAAGCGTCATACGAAGGGAAGAGATACACCGCAACGGCGGACATAAACGGAGAGGCGGAGTTCTTTCAGTTCGTCGGGGAGGAATTTCCCGATGGGACCGCGTTCACGGCGGAGTCGTCCGGGTACCTGGAGGCGGAATGGGAACAGGGAGATGATGTACCCCGCCTCCGGGAGGTCGTGACGGACGATGGCGATGGGTCCGACTCCTGGATTGTTCTCGTTGTGTTCATTCTCACAATTGCGGTATTCATCGCTCTCATCCTGATAACGGGAATGTTCGACGAGAGAAAGAAGGCCCGATAAGGGACATATAAATAAAAACCCTGACATGTTAAGTTAGGATAATAAATTTATTTTTTGCTATTTTTTCTTATTATCTTCATCTTTTCTCAATACGGAAGCTCACCGTAAAATATATAAAAAAAAATATTTCGTTTTTGGTCTTAATCGCTATATTAGAATGTTAAGCACAACTATTTCGGGGAGTTTGATATGAGATCGAAAACAATCGTTTTTGCGACAACTATGCTGCTTGCAAGCATGGCTTTCTTCGTCATGTTCGCTGGCACGCATGCGGACGGAAATGTGACCAGGTCCGGCGGATTATCCGACATCACCCTGTGGGATCACGACATCGCCCTTCAGTCCACCGAGGCGACGGACGGCCTGGCCATGGGAGAGGTCGATCCGACCCATGAGGGAATAGAGACAGTCACCGTATCCAGGGACTCCGGCGTCTACGTGACATCCTACAACAAGGCGACAGAGGAATGGTCGTCCAAGAAGATCTGGACATCCGGCGGGCAGCAGCTTACACCGGCCATCGGAGATCTCAGGACGGACATCGAGGGGAACGAGATACTCGTCGTGGGACTTAGTTCGGGGACCGAGGACCTGAATCCCGGTGACGGAACCGCGACGGTTCTCGCAAAGAGCGGCAACTCCTGGAGCCCCCAGCAGGCGTTCACAACTTCGAAGCTGATCCACGGGGCGGCCATTGGTGATCTCGATCCCACCATCGACGGGAACGAGGCGGTCATTACCACCTTCGGATGGGAGGCGTATCTTCTGTGGTATGATTACGATCAGGCCAAATGGAACACGTCCTTCATCTTCAAGGACGCCCACAACGTGAGGAAGGCGGTCATCGCCGACCTCCTGCCGGACAGCGTCCACCCTGGGAACGAGGTGGTCATGGTCTCCAAGTCCGGCAACGTGACCCTGGCATACGGAAACCACACCGATTGGACCGTCGAGACCATATACGACGGGCTTCCGCTGGCAAGGGTCTGCGTCGGTGATCTCGATCCCGACGCGGGTCTGGAGATATACGCGGGAACAGACACGATCCCCGGAAGGGTCGTCGGCCTGAAGTGGACCGGATCGGAATGGTCCGATCAGATCATTTTCGAGGACGATCCCGACAAGAACAGGGGCGTCTGGATCGGAGATGTCGACCCCTCCGTCGAGGGAAGCGAATTGTATACATTCGGCTATTCCACGAATGTTTACCAGATAACCGGATCCTTCGGAACCGGATGGAGTTCCAGGACCATCTTCTCGGATATTGCAAGGGGCCACGAGATCCGGATAGGAAACATCAAAACGGATACCCCCGGGCCCGAGATCGCAGTGGTCGGATACTCGAAAGGTTTGACGGTTGTTTATCCCTCCGGCTGGGGGGCGGAAATTGCCCTGACGGCCGGAGATGCGATCGACGGGGTCGCCATCGGCGAGGCGGATCCGACAAACAGCGGTGTCGAGATCATATCCACATCCAGGGACTCCGGCGTCTACATGACGAAATACAACGATAATACCGAGGAATACCAGACGGAGAAGATCTGGACATCCGGCGGACAGCAGCTTACCCCTGCCATCGGCGATCTCAGGACGGACCTTCCCGGAAACGAGATCCTTGTGGTGGGCCTGAGCTCCGGGACCGAGGACCTGAACCCAGGAGACGGAACGGCTACCGTCCTGAGCAAGAGCGGGAACGCGTGGAACGCGGACCAGGCATTCACGACATCGAAGCTGATCCACGGGGCAGATATCGGCGATCTCGATCCCACCATCGACGGGAACGAGGCTGTGATCACCACGTTCGGATGGGAGGCGTATCTTCTGTGGTATGATTACGAGGCGGAGGTATGGGAGACCTCTTTCATATTCAAGGACTCCCACAACGTCAGGAAGGTGGTCATCGCTGATCTCCTTCCGGACAGCATCCATCCGGGCAATGAGATGGTGGCCGTCTCCAAATCAGGGAACGTGACGATCGCATACGGTGACCATACCGACTGGACCGTGGAGACCATTTACAGCGACATGCCCCTGGCAAGGGTCTGCGTAGGTGATATCGATCCCGGCGAAGGCCTCGAGATCTACGCGGGAACGGATACGATCCCTGGGATGGTCGTGGGATTCAAATGGGACGGCTCCAAATGGATCAACCAGACGATTTTCGGCGATGATCCGGACAAGAACAGGGGAGTGTGGGTCGGAGACGTCGATCCCGACGTGCCGGGCCCCGAGCTCTACTCCTTCGGTTACTCCAGAAGGGTGACGAAGATCACCGGATCATTCGCAACCTCATGGTCGGCAGAGGTTGTTTACTTCGACTCGGCCAGGGGCCACGAGATCAGGATCGGGGAGATACTGCCCGGAAACGGCGGGGCCGAGATAGCGATCGTGGGTTACTCAAGGTCGCTGACCATCATAGGATTGAACGAGGTCGATGCGGGCACGAACACGCCCACCGTCGACGGCCCGGATTCCGTCACCATCAACTCCGGCGAGACCAAGACTCTGTCCTTCACTGTTGAGGGAGACGGGCAGATCACCATAGGATACGACAAGGATCCGGCGCTGGAAGTATCCATCAACCCGGCAACCGCGATGTTCAAGGGATCTTTCAAGGTAACCATCAGGGCGGTTCCGACAATGGCCAATGCGTCCGCGACGCTCACCCTGAACCTCGGCGGTGCAACCGCGGGAGCGACGAAGGACATCGCCGTTACCATAGTAGCGGACTCTGCGAAACCGTCGGTCGGCGATGCAACCCTCGATGACGGAACAGCCATAACGGAAGATACCAAGGTGGAGCCGAACGGCTCCCTGATGATCCCGTTGTCGGAAGCCGTTACCCCGGAATCCTTCCAGGATGCCCTTGCGAGCGGGGGCATATCCGCCATGTACGGCGACGAGCCGGCGGAAGCGGATTTCACGCTGTCCGAGGACGGGAAGACCATCCATATCGACCTGAAGGACGAGAAGGCCGAAAAGGACACCCTGGACATCAAGATCTCCGGACTCAAGGACGAGGCGGGAAACGAGGTTGCCCCCAGGACCATACCGGTCAAGATGAAGACCGATGACGGCGGTGGACCCTCGATATTGATCCCCGTCATCATCGTAATCGTCGTTCTCCTGGTGCTCGTGGTGATCATCGGGATCATCCTCTTCCTGTTCATGGGAAAAGAGGAGGACGGGGAAAACCCTGAAGAACCGAAACAGATATGATGAGGCATGGTTGAACAGGCCGGCAGGGGATTCAAGGCGCTGACTCTTGCATCCCTGAAGAAGGCGGTGGACGAGGGTAGGGTTGATGAGGACATCATCCCCCTGCTCTTCACCATCAACAGCCATCCTCAATGGATGACGACGTCATCGTGTTCGGGAAGGATCCAGCTGATCGCACCGCCCACGGCCGGAGACAAGGTCGGTTCCGAGGTCCTTGGAAAGTGGCACGGCGTGGCGGGATCTGAAGAGGTTTTGAAATCACTTGGAGGATGGTCGGGGGAGGGAGAGCTCCACCTGCTGGTCCAGCCGCTGCTCCTCCATATAAGATGCCGCGACCTGCCTTCTGCAGTAGGCATCAGGAACATCGGCCAGGAGGCGGGTCTGAAGTTCTCCTCGATCCGATCGATCCGGCTGGATCGAAACGGAGATCCGGTCGAGTGGGGGATCACGGTGGAGATACTCGGGACCGAGAGGGCCGAGATACCCCTTCACGGACTGGATGATGACGTCATAAGGAGATCCCTGCCTTTCTGGCTCGTCCATTCCAATTCACTGCTGTCGAGGACCAAGGAACACATCGAAACCATGATCGATCTCGTGAAAGATCCTCCCGAACATTGACTTACCAGACATGATCCCTTCAGCCGTTTTGATATGTCGGAGTAAAGACTTAAAAGGAGTAAGGACTATCCCGAATCGGGTGGCTTCAAATGGCATTGATGAATAAATTGGGCATTTTACTTTACAATGTCGGACTGTTCCTCACGATGGGGATTTTCTTCCTCACCATGAAGAACTACAACATCGATGATTTCACGAACACCCGGGAATACAGCCAGAACCTGGAATACGCCATCTATTTCGCCGTAGGGGCGTATGCATTTTTCGCAATAATGCTGACAATGACCACCCTCATCTCCAGGGATCGGAAGAAGGGTCCGCTCTACGTGATCCTCCTCCTGATATTCTGGTTCTCATGGGTTCCCATGCCGGTCTTCACATATGCCGCGTCCATATTCGCCGACCTGAACGAGCCCTACATCCGTTACGGCATGACGGCCTTCTTCGCCCTTGGCTCGTTCATACCGATGTTCGCCCTCATCCTTCTCCAGCATCCGGGCAGATCGGAAAGCGACAGGATAATAAAGGCTCTGAAAAAGGAGCTTCAGCAGGATGCGGAGGAGTCCCTTCCCTACTGCCCGATCTGCAGGTACCGGGTGAAGAAGGATTGGAAGCTCTGTCCCAAGTGCGGGTCCAAGTTCTCGGATTGATTCCTAGCACGCCTTTTGATGGGGATCCGGCCCCGATTCTTCAGATCTGATCCCCGACCAGTATCCTCATGGGATATCATTTTCATGCCCGTTTGATATTCTACGGTTTGTAGAATTACGAAGCTACATTCATATAATCACAGGAATGTGATATTAACATATATCTTCGGGAAGGCAAGAAGAATGAGCGAGACAAAGTTGGAACTTCCGTTCAAAGGACGGGACGGCGAAGAGGACGCCGATTTCAACATTCATTCGCAGATGGACGAACTGTACGGTCTTCTCAATCACGAGATCAAAGAGAGGGGGGGAGTTCGAAGCACCGATACGGCAGAATCGGTCGAGGAGGCCCTGATGGAAGACGAGATATCCCTCGAAACCGAGAAGCTCGAGGATGATGCCTCCTATCCGACGGGTATCGAGGTCCCCAGGATCTCCAGGGAGGAGTCCTACTCCGATGAATCATCCGATCCCGGGGCGGGCGACGATCCCCCGATCAGGGCCCGGCCCGATCCCGACATACTTTTGCTCAGGACCGATGATGTTCCGGATGAGGTGCGGATACCTGCCGTGGTGAGGAGAAGGGTGATAAGGCACGGCAGCCAGAGCGAGGACAGCATCCTGAAGATCGTCGAGAGATTGAAGGAGGAAGGCGAACTTGCCAGGGCGGAGGCGATGGTCGGAATGGCGATCGAACGCAATCCCGGCAGTATGAGAATGAACATGCTCATGGGAAAGATACTGTTCGAATCCGGCCGGATCCAGGAATCCCAGCGATATTTCGACCGGGCCCTCAACATAGACAATCAGAATCCTGAACCGTGGCTGTATCTCGGCCTCATATCCCTGAATTCGGATCCTCCCAACAGGATGGAGGCGCTGATATTCTTCCAGCAGGCCAGGAAGTTGGATCCCGGCAATCCCCTCATCGAGGAATACCTGTCACAGTGTCATTTGAGAGAGAGTTAAGGCACCCACACAAAGGGGGAGTCAATGACACACTCCCCCAAATATTTTTTTTAGATGTAAAAAACAAGGTCCGATGACAAGCATCGAACCTTGAACCAATAACCCCGCCCACCCCAAAGGTCAGGTGTTTCATCTCGACTACCACTATTCAGGGAACCGATAGATTGAATGCGTTAAAATTCCCGAATGATGAAAAAACAAGATCGGCCCCGCTTGATTGTGGGGCCGTTCGAATGACGGGATGCGGTTCAGATAATGCCCGCCTTCTTGCCGCCGGCCTCGAATGCCCTGAGGGCCTCGTCGAGGTCTTCCCTCGTCAGACCTGCATTGCACTGGACCCGGATCCTTGCCTTGTCCCTGGCGACCATGGGGAAGACGATGGGCAGCGCGAAAACTCCCACCTTGTAGAGCTCATCGGAGAGCTGCTTCGCCTTGTGGGATTCGCCGCACATCACGGGTATTATCGGTGTCTGGGTATTGCCGGTATCGAAACCGTAGGACTGGATCTCCTTCTTGAAGTAGTTGGTGTTCTCCCAGAGCCTCTCCCAGTGCTCCGGCTCCTCCGACAGAACCCTGATCGCTTCCAGCTGTGCTCCCGCAACGGCCGGGGGATGGGATCCCGAAAGGAGCCATGTCCTTGACTTGTTGAGGGCGAAGTTCCTCAGGTCCTCGGAACCGGCGATCAGGCCGCCGACCACGCCGAAGGCCTTGGAGAATGTCCCCATCTCCACGTCTATCTTGTCATGTACCCCGAAGTGCACGCCGATGCCGGCTCCCTTGTCCCCCAAGACTCCTTCGCCGTGGGCATCGTCCACATACGACATGGCCCCGTATTCCACACAGAGGTTGGCAACATCATCCATCGGGGAGACGTCCCCGTCCATTGAGAACACACCGTCGGTCACTACCAGCACCCTTCTCTTGTCCTGGTTCTTTCTGAGAAGGTCCTCCAGAACTCCCATGTCGTTGTGCGGGTAGACGCCCCTCTCGGCCTTGGACAGCCTCACCCCGTCTATGATGGACCCGTGGTTCAGCTCGTCGGATATTATCAGGTCCTCCTTTGCGGGAGCAAGTTGCGGGATCAGACCGGCATTTGCCGCGAATCCCGTCTGGTACACCAGTGAAGCTTCCCTTTTCTTGAATACCGCCAGTTCCTTTTCCACCTGGAAATGAATGTCCATGGAACCTGCGATCGCCCTTACCGATCCGGACCCGGCCCCGCTTTTCTCGGCCCATTCGATCGCTGCTTTTATCAGCCTCGGATGATTGCTGAGATTGAGGTAGTTGTTGGAGCAGAGCATGATCAGGTCCTTTCCATCCACCCTGCACCTTGGTTTGGAGGGACCCTGAAGCTCCCTGAGCTTCCAGTCGAATCCCTTTTCAACAAGCGTTTCGTATTCTTCCCTGAGGAAGGCCGTCGGATTTTCTGCCATATCTATCCCTTCCGTTATCTGAATATTCGTGATAGTTACGGGAAGTTTTTAATCCGGGGGCGGATCATTCTCCCTCACGAATTATTTCCCGAATCGTGCATGAGGTTTTATTATTTGCGGAATCAATCAGGGTGAAAACGGGTTGAAAGGTTTTATGGGCGATCCGATATTACCCCTATAGAATCCCGAGATCAAGGGTCAAGGGTGAAAGTGATGGTAAAATACATCAAACCCCCGGCAAAGAAAGGGACGGACATATCCAAGATACTGAAACAGTTCCATCAGATCGACGTTCAGACGGTAATGAAGGACAAGATGTGGGATATGTGCTACGTCACCCCGGATACTCCCATCGAGGAGGTATTCCGGCTCCTCAGCACCAGAAAGCATATCTGGGTTGTGAACAACCTGAAGAAGAGGAAGCTTCTGGGCCTCATCACCGAGAGGGATCTCGTGGAGGTCATAGCGCCCAGGAAGATCGATCCCTATCAGTTCACCATCTCCGGGCATACCTTCAGGTCGATGCTGTTCGGAGGGATAGAGAAGGCCGAGGACATGATGACCACGGATCTCGTGAAGATCAGGCCCGATCAGAAGATGGGAGACGCCCTGTTAAAGATGAAGAGGCATCACCTCAAGAGGCTCCCGGTGACCTCGAAGGGGAGGCTGGTGGGGGAGCTGACCATGGGAGCGATAATCGTCCAGTTCAAGAAGGTCCTGAAATGGACCCAGATCCTCGAGCTTCAGGAGGATAATGTCGAGGTGGGAGAGGATCTCTCGGATTGAATAAGACTCCGGGGGTATCGATCATCCTAGTAGTATCCGTTCTCCTCTAACTTGCCCTTCTTCCTGAACCTCGCGGCGAAGTACTTCAACAGGATCGGGGTGAGGAGCGCCATTATTATCGCGTTGAATACTATGGCAGAGTAGAGATCCCGATCTATGATCCCGGAACTCAATGCCACGCTTGCCAGTATCAAATCGACAGCGGCCCTCCCGTTCATACCGAGTCCGACCAGGAATGCCTCGTGCCATGTAAGTCCTGACAATTTCGCACCAAGACCGGCTCCGAACACTTTTCCCACGAAACCAAGGACCACTATCAAGGGCAGAAGGATCGAAAAGGCGGACCCGGAAAGCGTTACCGAGAAACCAACCCACGCGAAGAATATCGGGGCGAAGAATCCGAACGCCCATCTTCCTATCGCCTGCTGCGTCCTGCTGTTCAGGGATTCCCTGATCGCCATTCCGCCCAGAAAAGCCCCGATCATTATGTGAAGCCCCATCAGATGGGCCAGAACGGCAATCAAACCTGCGATCAGTATGGTGAAACCAACTCTTTCCGTGAGGCGGATCTCCCCGAGCTGTCTGTAGGTTTTCTTCAGCAGCCTCGGGAGAAGGAACAGGGATATCAGGACGAAGATCACCGCGATGAAGATCATCCCCCCCACCGTCAGCGGGTTGGGGAGCTTTCCGGTGTTGGACATCGACAGCAGAACCGATAGTATGACTATCCCGATGATGTCGTCCACTATGGCGCCGTTCACTATCGTCATGCCGAACCTGGTCTGGATGGCGTCCATCTGGATAAGCGTGGATACGGAGAGGGCGACCGCCGTTATCGACAGGGCGCCGCCGATGTAAAGAGATATAAGGACGTCCCCGAGGTAGAGATAGGTCCCGATGAACCCGAGGGCAAACGGAAATATCACCCCGAAGGAGGCCGTCATGATGCCCGTCTTGAAGGAAGCGAGAAAGTCCCTTATCCTCGTCTCCATACCGGATGAGAACATGAGCATGACGATGGCGAATTCCATCAGGAACTCCGTCGTGCCGCGGACGAATCCTGCCGTGCAGAGCGGCCCGCGCGCGGTGACGATGGGGAGAATGTGGCCGTGGTCCAGGATGCGTTGTTTCTGCCTCTT
>JBLIRG010000006.1:0-48442 GCA_049472195.1 Thermoplasmatota archaeon | reverse complement strand
ATTTTCGCGCCACTGATTCTCTGCTGTGCCCGGATAACTCATTGTGGGAGCTAAAACTACGATCTCCGAACCCTGCAGGTCAGATTGAGTCAGGGCCTGCCCATAAGGGATCAGGTCGACATCGAAACCCATCTCCTCCCTCAGATTGTCGACGAAATGGTCCACGATACCCTCCACGGCGGTTCCCCCTTCCGGATATACCACGGCAAGGGGGGATTTCCTTCCCAGGAGATTCAGGAAACCCAGAAGCGTCAATATACCCGAATAGTGATCGTAATGCGCATGGGATATCACGACGGCGGATATCGCCTCCGCCGTGATCGATAGATCCGGTTCAAAAGGAACATCCGAATCGATCATCGACCTTCCTATCTCGATGAGGTCCCTGACAGCACCGTCCCCGCATTCCACAACGAACATTCCCTGAGGCGTGGTCAGGAACGATGATGTGGACACACCGGCTGTGGAATACAGAATATCCAGCCTCATGTTCTCTCCCGTCCAGGTTCTGGGCTCGGGACCGGGAGGAATTCCGAATGACGCCATGCAGGATGTATGTCGAACAATGAGAAATAGGTTCCCATCGATGTGATCTCACCGATTTGCACCAAGATCGATCAGAGATATTCCGGATACGGGAGGGCCTCTCTTTTCCTCCTTCCTATCTCCCTCCGGGATGATCTCCTTTTCCTCCCAGATCCCACGAGATCCAGTCCGATCTGTGCCAGCATGCGTTTCCTGGTCCCCTTTTTTAAGGATCCTTCCCTTAGAGCAGTGCGAAGAAGTTCCTCCCCCTTCTCCGATCTGGTCTGCGGCCAGCCGAAAGACACATCCGCCAGATCGGCTGCATAATCGATACACATCGAGCACGGTGGCCAGGTTCTGGATTTCATTATATTCTTCATGTATATCACTGATTTATGGTCGCTCTCCACAATGTGTCCGTCGGACCTAGTCACCCTGAACCTCACCAAATTGCCCTTAACCTTCCATGCTCTGAATTCCCTGATATCATCAGGGGGGATGCCCGTCATCTGAGAAACCACTCTCCTGAAATCCTCCTCGATGAGAATGCCGTTTCCACAATGAAGACCCAGGGCATACCTCACCTTGCCGGTGAAACGTGAGGCGACCGGATCATTCTCCATGTTCCTGAAAGCGGAAATATGGCAGGGTAGACCGATCAAAGCGGTCGATTCAATGGAAGGATCTTGTGTGATATCCTTCAACAAGGTGAGGACCGGGCTGTGAACGTATTTCGTCGATGTCAATCTGAGGACGTCCTCCCTTGAACGGGCTATCTCGGCCCTGCCGACTGAAAGAGTTTTCCCTCCGGACCAATCGGTCATCAGGGCCGAATCTATCAATCCTTTCCCGATCGCATGGATCAATATGGCGCCGATCCTTCCTCCGTTGTAACCTGCTTTCAGAACTGCTCTGTCCGAAGCTCTGAGATTGACCCTGGTCCTGAGCAGGCCCAGCCTGCGTCCGATCGGCCTCTTTCTGGATCTGCCGAAGAGCCTTATCTCGTGTCCGGAGAAATCTATCTTCCTGCCCGGACATATCCTCAGACAGGTTCCGCAGTTTACGCATTCACCGGATAATTCGATGCCGCCGTCGCCGTAAACAAGGACCTCTTCCGGACATGATGCGGCACATCCTCCGCACCTGACGCATAAGCCCGATTCGATCACCTGGGATCTGAGATCCCCATATCCGGTTGAACCCATCTGCATACCGCCGTCATATCGGCCGATCGCCGCGATCGGATAAAAATGGTTTCCGGAATTGGAATATCGGATCGATAGATATCATTTATCACGATCCCGGTGATTCTTCCTCGGGTATCAGGGCTCCCCATCCCTCATGATCCCTCAATGAGGAATCCCCGGGCAGTTCGTAGATCCATATCTCGTAGTCCTCCATGGGGAATGGAAGGTTGGTCTCGAGAATATACGATTCCAGCTCGAAATGCTCCTCGACGAATTCCACGAAGCCCTTCATCTCCAGGAGGTGATATGACAGGACCACCGCTGTCACTCCGTAATCGATAACGGATCGGTTCAGGAAATCACTTGTGATCGGGGGCCATTGAACGACAGCAACGTTAACCACCTCCGGAGGGATCGGTCGATCCGCGAGAAGCGGTATCATGGGATCGCCGGATATCACGTAATCTCCCTCTTCCGTGATCCCGGCAAGGACCTCGGCGGCGTTATGTTCGACAGGGGCTCCCCGCTCCTTGATAACGAGAGATGTCCCGCCCCCGACGAAGGCGGCCGCGATTATCAGCAGCACCTCCGCATACGTGACGGTCTTCTTCGATAGCTTTATTTTCAGTTTGAATTTGCCCGAGCTGATGTCCCTGGCAAGCTTGATGATCCCCACTCCGGCTGTCAAGGACAGAGCAGGTGACAGAAATATCAGATGATGGGCCCATGTCTTGGCCTGAATCAGCATGAACACCAGGTAGAACGCGGAGATCAGCAGTATGATGCCCTCCCGCTTGCGGTAGGTGGGTTTCAGACCTGCGAAGAAGAAGGGCAGGGCCACGATATTGCACAGAAAGAACACACCGAAATAGATCATCTTCTGAAATATCGAGTCCTGCGGCCGATTGAGCTGGTTGATGAATATCCCCTGGATCACTTCCTCGATACCGAAAAACACCATCACGAACAAAACGACCAGTGCAATGGTGAGTGAAAAGATGAAAAGCACATTCCATTTAGGTTTGCGATCTCCTCCACTGGGGGGCAGGAACCTTCCGAGATCGTATTTTCGTAAAAGATCCGTATGTGAAAGAAGATCGTATAGGAGTATCAGGAAAATGGCTCCCGAGGCTATTACCCCGAAGAGCTTTGTCATTATCGCGATCCCGAGAACGGCCCCCATAAGGATCGATGCCCATTTCTCGCCCCTCTCCCTTACCCGGATGAACAAAGCCACGCCTACGGCTACCCAAATCAGGGAGAACATATCCAGCGATGCAAGTCTTGACTCGTGCAGGAACATGAGATCCATTGCCATGAAGGCCCCTGCCGCCACCATTACGCTCTTACCGCCGATCCTGTGAGCCGCATAGAGTATGAGGCCCAGGACGACCAGGGAGGCTGCAGTGGACAGGAGTCTGAAAAACAGGGGATCCGCGTCGAGGAAGCCATAAAGGGACAGCATCAAAGGAGGCTGGACTGTGTTGACCTGAGTGTAGAGTGCGTAACCGGCGGCCATCATCTTCCCGGACATTATATCTATGCCCTCATCGACCCCGTTGGGGTAATAGGACCAGTTCGAAAAGAAAAGCCTGGGAATTGATGCGATTGCCAGTATTACCATTGCAAGAAACACGGTGCCGCGTTTATGCCTCGAAATGGCATCAATGAACCTGTTGCCGGATCTTCTATCGGGCTTCGGGTTCGTTCTGGACCTGCCGTTCCCCATCTGAACCTACTCCGGAAGCGCATATCAATGGTTCATCGCATTTAAATTTACGCCTCTATTTGTAATTATCGATTGATCAAGGAATTTGGCACCCGCATGGGGTTTTCCCTGTATATGAATCATTGATCTCAAGGTATATAATAACAGTGTAACTGAAGGAAATTTGCTCAATATCTTTCACAGTTCCACCGCAATATATATAAATCTCAAAACTGAACCGTTCACACAGACCGAGGTGAAGAAATGGCGGCTAGTGATATTAGGGAGCAAGACAGATCCAGCGGTAGAACGATCGGCAAGAACCTGATCATTTTCGCCGCGGTTGCTCTTGTGGTTGTTCCGACTGCGGCATTGATCCTCTTCCTTGCATCGGACAGTGATGACGATGATTTCACGTACACGGGCGATGTTTCCGGGGTAACAGGCGACTCGTCGATGGATGAGAGCACCCGGAACAGATGGACGGAATACCTGAAAACGGCTCCGACATTGGATATCGAGAATCTAAAGATCAAATCCGAATGGAGCGGTGAGAAGGACCTTGAGTTACTTGATTCCATAGACGAACCGTATCTGTCAAATGTATCATCTCCGCCGGAATATCAGGGCGATGATAAACAGGATGCCGCCGGCAGCGGGGACGAGATGGACGCGGTCGCGGACGAGGATGCGGAAAGGGACGATGGCGGAGAAAAGGAAAACCGAGAGGTGGAGGAATCCGATATAGTGAAAAATATCGGGGACAGATTGTTCATACTCAACCCCACAATGGGTTTGATCGTTGTCAACCTGGAGGATCCGTCCGACCCATTTATCGAGGGAAGGATCTTCCTCTACGGCAATCCGGTCAGCATGTACGTCGTTGATTTCCTGGGATTCGTTATCGTTTCGAACTATCCTTCCGGCGAGCAGTATGATTACGGCACCACCGACGGGATGCTGTACATCGTTGATCTCACCGATATGACGGCTCCCAGGGTTGTCGACATGGTCGAGATAACTGGAACGCCCCTGGATTCGAGAAGGGTCGGGGATGTGATATACGTCATATCGAACAGTTATCCTTACAGCGTATGGTGGGGAATGGAGGACGATGTGATCCTCGAAGCTGACGATGTTGTCGGATCCGATGATAAGGATCCGTCGTCGGAAGAGGAAACCATATTCACGGAAATAACCTCCATCGCCTTCAACGATCCCGAGAACATCGGGGAGATCGACAGGGAGGTCTTCCCGGGCACATCATCTCATATTCATGTCAGCCAGATAGCTGTTTTCATAGCAAAGACCTCCGGATGGCTCTGGAGCGGGTCCAATCCCGAGACGGAGGTTACCTACGTCGACATATCCGATCCCAAGGGAGATATCAAGATCCGCGGAGATACCACCGTGACCGGATACCTGGCCGACAGGTACCAGATGGACCATTACCAGGGATCGTTCAGGATAGTCACACAGGAATGGGCGGAACCCCTTCCGATATCCACTTTGAGGGTGGTCGACTGCCGCGATCCTGACAGAATGTCCGAGATCGGAAGTCTGAAGATCGACGATGCGGGAAGCCTGATGGCGACGAGATTTGCCGGAGACCGGGCATATACGATCCACCTTCCCTACTCGGTGGATCCCCTCGACGTGATCGACCTTTCCGACCCCAGGAATCCGAAGCTGACCTACGTACTTGAGATCCCCGGATGGATCGAACACATGGAGGTCAGGGATTACAAGATAATCGCTCTGGGAGTTGACGATACCGAAGGGCAGTGGAAGGTCGCATTGTCCCTGTTCGACGTTGAGGATCCATACAATGCGGTGCTGGAGGACCGCATTGTCATCGGGGAAGGATATACCTATTCCGAGGCGAACTGGGATCCAAAAGCCCTTACAATCCTCGACGATCAGGGACTCGTTATGATCCCCTACTCATCCTATGATTGGGAGAGGTACACCGGAGAGGAGAACGGGGTAAAAATCGTCTCCTTCGATCTCGACGAAGGAGATCTTGAAGCGAGGGGAACCGTTACCGATGAAGGGCAGATCAGGAGGACCAGGTCCGTAAACGGCAACCTCGTCACCGTCTCCGACAGGTTCATTCAGTCGGTAGACATCGAAGATCCCGACAATCCGGTTGTCGAGGCCGTGATCGAACTGGCAGTCAACATAGCGGACGGCTTCATCATCGACGGCAAGGCCGTCTCTCTGATACAGCCTTACTGGCGGGACGGAAACGCCAGGATCAGGGTGTCGGATCCGGACAGTATATTCGATCCCTATCTCGAGATCGGACCGGAGGGACTCGAATACGAGGGCATTCAGAGGGTCGGCAGCCGGGTTTTCATCAAGGGGATCAGACAGGGGGCCGATGATGAAGCTCCCGTATGGGAGGTCCATATGTACGACATGTCGGATCCCTTGGAGCCCGTCCATTACGAACCTGTTCAGTTATCCCTTCCGCCCGAGGTCTACACCCGATACATATACGGAGAAAAGGTCAGGGAAGAGGCGGATCCCGATGATCGGGAAGAGACCGAACCCGGTTCTGACGAAAAAGAAGAGCCTGTCCTGGTCGAGGAGGAGATCATTCTCCGAGCCTACTACGATCCTACAAGCTGGTGGACCCTTGGAGATGGAACTGTCATAACCTATCAACCTTACTATTACTGGTATGATTACGGCGATTACAACGTTCACAACGACAACCTGACCGTGATCAGGTGGGACGCGCCTTCCGAGTCATCGGTAAGCAATATACCGACCGCCGGTACCGGCTACATCTCCCGCGTATTCGGAGATGACGATGGGTTCATGATAACCTCTTCTGACTGGAGGGGGCCCATGACCATCATCAGAACCGTTGACCTGATCGACGGGGAATACATCGTGTCCGACGGAATCGGCGTCGTGGGCGAGGTTATCGGAACCTCTTCAAATCTGAGCCTGGTCTACACCCAGTATTACTGGTATGAAATGACCGACGATTACTACTACGGTGAGAGCCACAACGTGATCAACACCTACCTGCTGAAGGACGGGGGATCCGTTCTGCTCCAGTCGATCGAGATCGATTCGGGATTGTCGATCGCATCCGTATCCGACGACCACATCATACTGACGAGCGGATACTACTATTATCCCTACTACGGGGGATACGCAGTGGATGTGAGGATGGATGCCGAGGAGGTTGTGTACGACGAGGGATCGGTCGATACCTCGGAATCATCCGGTGGAGGTGCGTCTGATACCACCGAAAAGGACGAAGCTCCCCCGGAAGACGGCGATGACGGCTCCGCAGATGAGGAACCCGAGGAGACATGGGTCCCCACCACGGAGATACACGTTCTCGAACTGGACAACGGCGTTCCGAGAAACATCGAGACCCTTGCCATCGACGGATATTTCCACCTGAGGCTTAGTGGCCCGGGAATAATGCTCCTTCAGAACGGTTATACCGTGGTCGGATATGACCTGAACGGAGATGGCGGTGCCGAGGAACTCGGACCGTTCACCATCCCGGGATACATCCGGGGAGGGGAGGCAACCGATGAAGGCGCCTTCCTGGCACTGGGTCTCTGGGGAACAGCCAGGATCGAATACTGAGAGCGGATCCGGGGATCAACGGAGATCGGAGGGACGGATGATGTCATTCGTCCCAATCATCCTCTTCGTCCTCGCTCCATTCCATGCCCGCTTCCTCAACGGAAACACCGCCGTATTTCTTATAATTGGCAAACAGGACACCTGCAAGGATGAGCACCATCAGAATGGAGATCAGGACAATGATCATGATGGTTAGAAACGGCATGGCACCGTATTTCGATCCGTCCGGATCGGAGACCTCTATCGTTACATTGCGGGTCTCCCCTCCTGATCCGATCGAATCGATATTGATGCCCAGTGAGAACTTCATCGGGGTCGCGTTCCCGGGGATCCTTACGGTAATATTGGTGGTGAAATTCGAGCCTGGATCGATGAAAAAGGCCGAATCCTTCAATATCATCCATTTCGGGGCCCAGGAATTGATCGTTATCACGACCCGGTCCCTCACGTTTCCCCTGTTGTATATGTTTATGGTGATGTTGGCGCTGGTTCCGGGGTCCAGAGGTCCGTTATCGAAACCTTCGAGCGACCATTCTATACCGTAAACCTCCCGGACGAACACGGGTTTACTCAGTATCCTCGTGAGGTTGGAACCGATCGAGGTAACATGGAAATCAACCATGTATTTCCCAGCGAGAGCATCCTTCGGGACCGCGATGCTGAAGTTGACCGGGATCAGCTTGAACGGGGGAGCCGACAGGCGGTCTGACCCGAAATCAATGGCCCATCCCGCAGGAACGGTACCATCGATGATATAAACGTCATCCCAGTTTGCGCTGCTGTTCACGATCAGTTCTCCATCGGCAGAACCGGACGGGTATATCGAGGAGTTTTCCAGTTCAACGGACAGGGAATGATCGAATCTCTCCCTGACGATGACCGTGACGGGGACGATCTGCGATCCTACACCGGACATTGCCTCTATCCTCAATCTGAACCTGTAAAAACCCTGGAGAGGGAGATCCCGGGTTCTCAGAAACAGGCTGGCATTGGCAGAAGTGCCCGGTTCGATCCTCAGACCCGAATCTCCGCTGAATTCATTCCATATCCAATCATTCTCGGCGATGGAGCTGATCATGTAACTGTCCCTGATGTTGCCGATGTTCGTGATCCTGACATCGAAAGACACATCCAGAGATTCTCCCAGAACGCGCTCGTCATCACCGCAGGATGTTGTGAACATGTACTTGGGCTTCACCATAGCCGTCAGTATCATCTCGTCCGACGAGTTCCCGTCGCTGGCCCTGAGGGTCAGGGGATAGGATCTGGGTTCAGTACCGTTCACCGGAGTAACCCCAACCGGAATATTCAACGATGAGAAGGGCTCCATAACGAGGTCCGTCTCCGGATTCCTTATCAGGAAGATACCCTCCTCCCTGGGCTCCAGATCGAGTTCGACCTCCACCACGGAGTTGCCGGTGTTGACAAGGGTGACGTTGTAATACCCCTCGATATCGGGTTTGACCTCCAGCGTCGAGTTGGCCACGCTGAGGTCCAGTCCGTATGCCGGTCTCACCTCAACCTTCATCATGCTGCTGTTCTCCGCGTTTCCGATAGTCGAATTCACCATCGTTCTGATGAAATACCGGCCTGCCGGGGCGCGTTCGGAAACGTTCATCACGAAGTGGATCCTCTCGAAATCACGGGCATCGACATGGACGCTCTCCCTGGCGATATTCATCTCCCAGTCCCCGGGCAGGTCCTCGATCTTGATCCGGAAAGAGTCCGCGCCGTTGCCCAGATTGTTGATCCTTATGTTGCCGGTGAGGCTTGCTCCGCTGTCGCAGACTATCGGGGAGGGATAAGGTTCCGCCGAGACTTCGGACACCCTTTCGACGATCGCACCTATCGATGCTTTTCTCGGTCTGCTGAAGAGAATGGAATCTGCCTTGAGGACCACCTCTTCCTCCTCGAGATAGAGGCCGTCCTCCGGAAAGGTGATCGTAACCTGACCGGATGAGGTTCCGTCCGGCATCAGAAAGTAATCCGTTCTGTTCAATTCCGCATAAAACCTATGATCGGAACTTCCGGACGGGACGGCGGTGATGTTGAATGGAGCGGCCAGGAATCCCGTGTTCCTAAGGGTGAAGTTGACGCTGACCGAATCTCCCGGTTTCGCCCGGATCTCTTGGGTTTCCGGTTCGATCTCGACAGTTGTATCGGAAATCCCCCCGATATAAACCGACGGATCCCCCAGGAGGATATACTCTGTCATGGTCTTGTATCCGCTGGCGGATCCCATGCCGTGCCTGCTCCTGTAATCGGTAACCGCGCTTGCCAGGAGCTGACCCGGGCGGACGAAACCGTCGGAATAGGCCTTGTGTATCCTGGTGTTCATGTAGCCGGAGAGGACAGTCGGATATGCATTTCCAACCGCCCCCCAACCGATCCTGGTGCATCCGAAGGATGCGATGGCTCCTCCATCCGGGGCCCGATGAGTTTGCTCCCCGACGCTTTCCGTCCCCGAACCCGAGGCCCCGGGTGCATAGTAATACTGATTGAATACGGGATCCTTTCCGGAGATCGAGGATGATGCGTTCTCGTTGTCGAACCCGTGGGTAAGGCAGGCGTCCATGACAACCACCGGAAGCATGTATCCGTTTCGCTGATTGTATGCATGGGTGGTGGTATAGGCACCGGCCCAGCTGGTGTATGTGCCGTGATCGGACATTTCGAAGAACCCGCATCCCTCGTTCACAGTGGAAGCGATACCGGACAGGGTTCCAAGCGTCTGATAATGTTTGGTCTGGTTGAAACCCGAGAGGTAGCTGCTTCCGATGATATCGGATGTGTACTCTCCCTCCGGCGTTCCTCCCGAGAACGTGTCGGTCCCGCAAAGAGTTGCATTGTAGAACCAGGAAGATCCGCGCGCCGATCTCTCGTAACCCTGGATCTTGTCAATCATGTTGTCAAGCTCGCTCCGGGTGGAGGCAGGGATCCTGCCCACGTACAGATCCGGATACAGGTCGGGATCGTCCTTTGCAGCCGAATCGAACTCCCCCCAGAGCAGGTCGCTGACGCCCCCGGGACCGTTCCACGATGAGAAATCGGTAGTACCGTCTTCGAATATATCGGAGTAGTACAGATCGCTGGGAACGAAGCGGCCGTCGGTCCTTGATGCACCGTTGTCATCGGATCCGTCGAGCACCATTACATGCCTGACGGGAAAACGATCCGCATCACCCACGAGAAGAAGGAACTCGATATTCCAGGCGAGTGTCGCGTTGTAGACGAACCTCTTTATCCTCTCCTGAAGATCACTTCCCTCGACCTGCCAGATCGAACCCGATTCGATCTCCTGAAGGGTGACGACCTTGGTGATGGTGCCTGTCAGATTCCTGTAGTTCGAATAATTCTCCATCGTTCCCCTGAACTCCTCTCCGCAAAGTACCAGAAGGTCGAATTCCTCCTGGAAAACGGGTTCAATTCCCTGTGATCTGACCTGCCGCTCGACATGATAATCGACGAATATCCTGCCCGACCGCAGTGAAACGAATCGCTCCTCCCGGGGGATCACAGGATAGACGAACAAGGAAAGTATGGCGCACCTTGTCCCGGATTCAACGTCGATTCCCGTGCCGATATCCCATATTACGTGATCGGAGGGGGGATCGGGTCTTTCCTCGATCCCGTCCCACTGTTCGATATAATTTGTGGGAATGGGGGATGGACTGCGGGAAATTCCCTGATCGGGGCCCGGGATATCATCTACCCGAAAATCGAAGCGGACCTCATCCACTATCGTCCCGACGGGGAGTTTGTAGACAAGCTCCTCACGGGGTATTCTCAAGGATCCCGGTGTCGGATCGGTATTTAGACCCTCAACGACAATCTCGATACCAAAATCACCTGGCGATATCCGGGCAAGTGGGTAGTTGACATCGATAACGATCGTCTCATCGTGAGAATGCGTCGAGTCGGTGTTCCGTCCTTCGACCGCGCCGCTGCCGGTGAGAATTGGCTCTCCGAATGTCAATGACTCCGGGGATCCGGCAGATATTGTCATCGTCAGAAATGGTGAAGCTCCGAGTATCGCAATGACAAGGAGCGGAATGATTCGTGAATTCATGAACTTACCACCGGGATTGGACCGAGTCCGATCGCTTCTTGAATGCTGGGTTCTCTTTTAAGGATTTCCCGCAATTTACGTACGGTGGTATTCGAAGAAGGGTGGTCAGCTCTTTCCTTCTCCGCTCTTATCGGTGAATTTGAGGGCCACCGCCGCTCCGATCACCATCATCGCCAGGGCAATCGCTATCAGGGCCGCCCTCTGAACCCTGTCCCAATCGTAGCCTTCTTCCTCGATCCCGTCCTGAGGTGCGGGTTCCTCTACGACGATATGATACAACCCCTCATAGACCGTCACTGAATCCGATCCGTCGGAGCTTCTTGCATCCGGAGGGTAAACGCTAATGACGATCGTGATGGTATAATAGCCCTCTTCCAGGTTGAGAGGGACGTCGATCGATCTTATGCCGGCGCTCCCAGTTCCGGTAGCTATACCCTGGGATTTGACGACATCATCCTGTATGTATCCGTCGTAGATAGTCAGGAAGACCGCCCTGTAATGCCGCTGATCCTGGGATCCGACCTCAAGCGTCAGGCAGTTTCCGATCCCGGTTTTCACGCAAACGGCAGGTTCGGACACGAGGGAAATTCCCCCCTTCTCCTGAACGATGATCCTGGATATCGCCTGCCTGACCCGGCCCGCTTCGATCCGGAAACCATCAAGAGATGCCGTGTGATCAATGAATCCCCTGACCGGTCTCTGCCCACCGTACTCAAGGGGGATTATCATCTCACCTCCGGGTTCGAGATCCATCACATCGACAGGATCTGAACCCATATAGGTCCATGAATTGGAAGTGAAGTTCGAATAAAGAGTGAGGTTCATCGACGGATTGACCATTCCATACTGCATCCCATGTTCAGGAACCGGCAGATCGGCCATTCTGCATCCTCCGTGATTGACGATCACGGCGGCAGCGGAGAAGTATTCAAGGTCGTCCACAAGATGAAGGTCGTTGTTGGTCTCGATCCCGTAGGACGGAAGGCATACGATCTCCGTGGTTCCGCTGGACCTCCGCGGATCGTCCTCCCAGGGATATGTCTCCATCTCGATCCAGATCCGGTAACGTCCCGGTGCGACCGTGTAGTTCATCGTCACCGTATGACTGGAACCTGGGCCGACGTTCACATTCGTTCGGTTGACTTCATGCCCCGGTGACGATGGATCGAAATTAACGGGTTCGTAGATATTTCCCTGAAATACCCTGGGAAGAGCGGGTTCGGTTTCCATCAGGCTTACCCGTCTGCTTCCGGTCTGAACCTTGCCGGGATTGTCGATCCGGACCTGGACGCTTATTTCCTCCCCGAAAACCACGTTACCGAAAATCCTCACGGGTCCGATGGTAGGATCCTGCACGGCCGAGAGGCTGATGAACCTCGATGAGGAATAAGCCGGGGAGCCCCATCTGGGCCCTTCGGTGACCACGTACAACCCGAGCTGATGCTCGGCAATGGTGACCGGGAAATCGACGTTCTTGATCTCCAGCATTGAACGGAAGGTGACGGTTTTCCATGAAAGGTCGTATACTATCTTCTCACCGCTGGCGGGATCCCGCATCAGCCGCCTCAGGACAATTGTTATCTCGCTGTCCCGGGACATGCCCATATTGCGAACCTCCGCATTGAGGAATACCGTGTCTCCTATCTCATAATCATCCGATGACAGGGTAAGCGAGACAACCTCGGCGGCCATGGACAGGTTCTTTTCACCCAGATCGAACTTCCCGATCTCCGATTGATTGACCGACTGGGACGGAGCGGCCAGGGAATACCATCCCATCATATACACTCCCTTCCCCGCCGGCACCAAGGATGGAGCAAGCTGTATCGCCGAGTCATCCGTTATCCTGAGCTTGGGTAGCCATCGCGTGGAGGTTGCATCGGCGATGGACCGGGATGCGAAAATCTCCCCGTCCCCGCCGTTTCTCTCCCTCCATACCACATGAAGGACATCATCCTTGTCCTTGTATCCCGAGGGATTCTCCATCCAGTAATCGGACTGGGTAATGATCCTCTCATCCGACAGCAGAGATTCGCGCGCCCTGTCGCCTGTCCGGGACACGACGACGAAGTCGTTCTCCCATCCCATCCCGGATCTTACATATACGAGATCGGGGAGATCCCCATGGCCGCCTGCCATCCTCGGGTTGTACAGCACGCCTTCGGCATCCAGGTGCTTCAGGTATTTGATATCGGACCATCGGCCGTCATCGAAGATATACACCCTGTATGCGATCCTGCCATCGATCGACCAGGCTGCCCAGATATCACCGTTTGTCGAGTAGAAGGCGGTAGGAAGGAGGTTCGCTCCCTCGTTCCGGGAGATCACCTCGGGTTCCGACCATGAATCCGCCTGATATTTCGAGAACATGATGCGGTTGTCGTCCCTGGTTCGAATGTCCCCATCGAGATCCCTCTGCCAAAACAGGGCGGCTACGGAACCGGTATCGTCCCTGACTATCACCGGTCTGGAATCGGTCGAGGCAGAATGAAAAAGGGGCTCGGATTCTCCGAATCCGCCCGTTGAATTGCCGAGTGATGCAAAAAGACGCATCGATGAAGCCCTCTCCATCATGTCCGTGGAGTAACTCCCGGCCTCCGCCCATACCACCAGGGTGCGGTTTTCCGAGAGATATGATAATCCCGGATTGGATTTGTACAGATTGGACTGGTGAACCAGCTCGATATCATCGCCGGACACGTGGTAGACCGAGCTGATCGATCCGGCCTCCACAGGTATGTATGCCGATCCTATGGAACCGTCAAGGCCTTCGGAGAGATCGAATCCCATGTCGGAGACATTCTCCTCCTCCACCGGATCGTACCCGGAGATCCCCACATCAACCATCCCGGCATTGATGACCGATGTTACGGAGCCCTGTCCGGCCCAGGAACTCCCTGCGCCGGCGATATGGTGCGTGGTGGACCATTCAACTTCCATGTTCGAATATATTATCGGATTGTCCGGCCCGTACAACCCACAGCCGATCGTGCTTTCATCATTTCCCCCGGCATCGATCCCAAGGCCGCCGGTCACGCTGACCTCACCCGAAGCTGACAGTCCCAGTTCGAGGTCAGCTCCGGAACTACCCTTCAGGATCGGAGAGAATACCAGGGGTATCGACAGATTGTCCAGGATCTCGTAGTCAATTTTACCCGGGCGCATCATTGATCCGAGATCGATTTCCACCTCTCCGGAGCCGCCAACCGTTATTTCCAGATCATCGTGAGGAGAGGGGAAGTAACCCCTGCCTGACAATCGGTAGGTGGCCGACGAGGAGGGGGTCTCGATCCGGGCGTCCCCGTCGATCTCTATCGTGGTGGTCCCGTCCAGCAGAATGTAGGCTGTCATGTACAGATCCCGCTGGTCTGCGAATATCTCCAGCGGGTCCATGTCATCTACCCCCTGAAGGTCGGGAATGAAGGTCATCGTGGGGATATCCACGTAACCCGTCAGAACATATGCCGACAGGGAGGAGTTGAAATCGGATTTCCGGTGGCTGAGATTCGAGAACCATTGGGGAATTCCCCCTACCGACAGCAGAAGACGCTCCTTCTCCATTGGAAATCCCGAAGAGGTTGCGTTCACTTCCAGGGAATGGACCCCGGGGTGAAGGTCGCCCATGTCGTAGGTAATATGGCTTATCCCGCCGCTCCCGGTAGGAGCATATCGGCTAGGGCCCCCGTCTATACTGGCATATACCCTGAGAAGATCCGGCATCGAAAGTCCTGAAAAACCTATCGAGAAATTGACGGGTGTGGAGATTCCCGATATGTATCGGCCCGAGGCATCATGATCGGGCATTCCGTCGAAGCTCGCGCTTATCTCGTTTACGGCCGGCAGCTGGATCAACTTGAATGCCACATTGTTCTCCTTGTCGATCTCGTTGATCCGTCCTTCCACATCTGCCGTAACCCACAGTCTGTGATATCCCGTTGTCTCCCGGGTCCAGCTGAACTTTCCGGTGTAATCCTCTCCCGGATCGAGGGAAGGGATCTGAAAATTCGTTATCAGCTCTTCCTCACCCGTTCTGAGGTCGTGTTCATCGAAGATGGAACCGTCTGCAGGTTCGGTGGATGATCCTCCCAGATTACGGATCACCACCGATATCTCGTAATGATTTATCCTGGGTATCACGTTCAGCGAGATCACGGATAGATCCGGACTTTCCGATTCCGCTCTCCCGGTACCAGCTGCCAAGGTCAGAATAACAAGAACCATGGCGATAACTACCAGGGTTCCGGAGGCGGAGGTCCGGGGATTTCCCATGATTCCCGTGATGCTGGATTTCGCTTTTAAGGTTTCCCAATAACGGATATAAGGGTGAATCCTACCACATGTTTTAATATGAAAAGAGTTTTCGCCACCTCACACCACGCTGTATGTACTATATATGGAGACAGACATTATGGCAGAAAAAATCGAAGTCCTGGTCGACGGCGGTAAGGCATCAGCCGGGCCTCCGCTGGGTCCTGCACTCGGACCCCTGGGCCTGAACATCGGACAGATAGTCGCGGACATAAACTCCAAGACAAAGGATTTTTCGGGTATGAAGGTTCCCGTGAAACTGATCGTAGACCCCAAGACCAAGGAGTATACGATAACCGTTGGCACGCCTCCTACATCGGCCCTCATCATGCAGGAGATAGGAATAGATAAGGGGCCGGGTGACAAGACGGCGGGTGCCAGCGTGAACCTGACGATGGAACAGGCGGTGAAGGTCGCTAAGATGAAGAGGGATTCTCTCCTGGGCATTGGTCTGAAGGAAACCGTTAGCGAGGTTATCGGCACGGCGGTCACCCTCCATATCAAGGTTGACGGAAAAGATCCCATCGAGGTACAAAAGCTTATAAAAGAGGGGCAGTATAACGCGCTCCTCGAATCGCAGTAAACATATTCCGACGTAGGAGGGGTTTTGCCTTTCGGGCAACCCCCGATCAACTACACGGGGTGAAAAAATGGATGAAGGAACTATTATCAAGGCCGTTAAGGAGGCGCTCGAGAAAGCTCCGGAGAGAAAATTTCTCGAGTCGATCGAACTTTCGGTCAATCTCAAGGACGTCGACCTAACGAACCCAAAGAACCGGATCACCGAAGAGGTATCGCTTCCCATGGGAAGGGGGAAGGACGTAAAGATAGGCGTGTTTGCAACAGCCGAGATGGCTGTAAAGGCCAAGGGAGCTGCCGACATAGTGATAATGGCCGAAGAGATCCCGAAGATGGCCGAGGAGAAAAAAGATGCGAAGAAAACAGTCAACGATATTGACTTTTTCATCGCCGAGGCGCCGCTCATGGCCGTGGTTGGTAAGAACCTCGGTGTCATTCTCGGTCCCAGGGGAAAGATGCCCAGACCGATCCCTCCCGGCGCCGATCCGACGGGAATGATCGACGGACTCAGGCGAACCGTGAAGATCCGGTCCAAGGACAGGCGGACATTTCACGTACCGGTTGGAACCAGGGAAATGCCCCCGGAGGACATCGCGGCAAACATCAATGCGGTTCTCAACAGGATACAGGGAAAGCTTGAGCGGGGTTTATTGAACATCCACAGCGCCTATGTCAAAACGACAATGGGGCCAGCTGTCAAACTGGAGCTGAGGTGATAAGGTGGCACACGTAGCAGCCTGGAAAAAGGACGTCGTTAATAAGATTGAGGACATCGTTCGCAACCACCAGACCGTCGCTGTGGTAAGGGTAGACAGAATTCCCGGTGTTCAGCTTCAGGGCATCAGGTCCAACCTCAGGGGAAAGGTCAACTTCATGGTTGCCAAGCAGAACCTGATCAAACTGGCCCTGGAAAATGTAAACGAAGAGAAGAAAGGGGTCACCAAGCTGTCAGATAAATTGACCGGTCAGGCCGCGATCCTCGGAACAGACCTCAACCCGTTCACCCTATACAAACTTCTCAAGGAGAACACTCAGCCCCTTCCGGCAAAGGGAGGCGAGGAAGCTCCAGAGGATATCGTCATCCAGGTGGGGGAGACACCGTTCGCTCCCGGCCCTATCGTGGGAGAGTTCGGAAAGGTCGGGATCCCCGCCGCGATAGACAAGGGCAAAGTGGTCATCAAGAAGACCACAACCCCGGTGAAGAAAGGGGGCACGATATCATCTGACCTGGCACTTATGTTGACCAAGCTGGAGATCTTTCCTTTCGAGGCGGGGGTCGTTGTGGATCTCGTCTGGGAGGATGGGATCATCTACGAACCCCATGAACTGGACATTGACATGGATGCATACAGACAGGACCTCATGTCGGCGGCTTCCATGGCGATGAATCTCGCGATATTCACTGCGTACATGACGCCTCTCACGGCCGCGCCGATAATATCCAAAGCACACAATCAGGCGGTCAGCCTTGCTGTCAACGCCGGCATACTGACCAAGGAAACGACAGAGCTGATACTCTCCAAGGCCTATGGTAGCGTCCTCGCCCTGGCAAGCGCCCTCAGCGCGGAAGCGTTGGACGAGGAACTCAAGGCCCTTCTACAGGGTGCGGCAGCATCCGCTCAGGAAGTAGTTCCCGAAGAAGCTGCCGTCGAGCAGAAGGAGGAGGAGCCGGAGGATGAGGCACCCCCGTCCGAGGAAGAGGCGATGTCGGGACTTGGAGCTCTGTTTGGTTGAACGAACGCGTAATATGATTAAAAAGGAGGAATAAAACATGGAATATATCTACGGTGCACTACTCCTTCACTCCGCTGGAAAGAAGGTGGACGAGGACGGCCTCAAGAAGGTTCTAGAGGCTGCTGGAATATCCGCCGATACAGCAAGGATCAAGGCTGTTGTGACCTCCCTCGCCGATGTGGATATCGAGGAGGCCATGAAGACCGCTGTGGCCGCTCCGGCCGCCGCAGCCCCTGCCGCATCAGGCGGTGGAGCAGCCCCTGCAGAGGAGAAGAAGGAAGAGGAGAAGGAAGAGGAAGAAGCGCCTTCCGAAGAAGAGGCCATGGCCGGCCTCGGTGCTCTCTTCGGTTAAACGAGGAGCGGATCTTCCCGGGGCGGGAAATACATCCCGCCCGTTTTTTTTATTTTTTCATACCGTCCAGTTCAATCTCGATCAAGATCCAAAATCGGGTGATGGATACATACCGGATTTTGATTGGTTTTTATCTCACGAACCGGTTTGATCGCAATTAAAGCCGTTATTATATTCCCCGTAGATTTTCAGGGGAACCTTCAAATATCTTCTACCTCGAATTTTGATACAGGGATCCAAATGACATGCGATCACTCATGGAAGAACCTTGAAGGTCAGGGAGATCTTGATCTTGGCAACTACATCCGGGAATGTACGGGATGCGGGATGGTCGAGAGATATACCTACTGGACCAACGATGACGGAACGATGAGGTCGAACAGGACCATACTTGCAACACCCAGATGTTGATCCTGCTGCATGAAACGGCAGTATTTTGGATAGTCATTGATTTCGATCCGGACCCGTGAACCGGTCTTCATCCCGGCATCCGCTAATAATCTAATTTTTTCCCCGGTCCGTGGTATATGAACATACCCGGTTTCCTTCATAAATTGTCGAAAGAATCATATCGCTTCAAGATATCCGGTTATTTGAAATAGAGATAGGGGGGAGAGTTTCCTGAAGTCGATAATTATAATCTCGACCGCTTTGATCATGATCATTACATCCATACTCCCGGCTGAATCGAACGCCGGATCCGGTGAGATGCCCGAAATGGACCGGATCCAGCTGCCTCCGGAATCGGATGTGGACAGTTACCCGGCATTTGAGGGAGGACAAGGGTTCTTCACGGAGAACCTGGGCCAGATAAACGGCGGTGGCATCAGGTATTACTGGGTCTCGGATTCACTTTCCATGGGATTCTCAGAGGGCGGGGTCCGCTTCAATATCATCCAGGGAGACCATGGATGGTCCTACGAGATGACCTTTCACCATTCGGAGGGATCACCTCCTGTCGGGCTCGAGCCGACAGGGTCCTGCAGTTCCTATTTTATCGGAAACGATGAGAACATGTGGGTCAGAAGGGCTCGGCATTTCGGGTCCGTTCATTATGACGATATCTACCCGGGAATTGACATCGACTTCAAATTGAACGGGGGGAATCTGAAATACGACATATTTCTGGAACCCGGGGCGGACCCGGAAAATATCAGGTTCCTCTATCAGGGGGCCGATGCGGGTATTGTTGAGGGCGATCTCCATTTGACCACCCCATTAGGCACGATCATGGACGAGATCCCGCTCAGCTACCAGGACTCGATCCATGATATCGTGGATGTGAATTGGACACGGTATCCCGACGGCTCCATCGGATTTCTTCCCGATGAATATGATCCGGATAGAAGGCTCGTAATAGATCCGAATATCGTTCTCTCCTCCTACATAGGCGGGGGGCTTGGCGAGGCGGCATGGGGATTGGAGGTTGACGACAGCGGGTACATATACCTTGGAGGATACACGTCCTCGACGGATTTCCCCACCACTGCCGGAGCATTCGATACCGACGTATCATCAACGGATGTTTTCGTGATGAAGATAAACCCTGATACCAGGGAATTGATCTACTCGACATACATCGGCGGGTCCGGGATCGATCTGTGTTACGATCTGGCCCTTGATTCGGGGGGAAACGCATACGTCACCGGATTGGTGGGTCTGGGAGGTTCCGGTGGAGATGATTTCCCGACGACCCCGGATGCGTTCGATGCCACATTCAACGGAGGGGAGGACGTGATCGTGGTGAAATTGAACCCGAATGGAGACGATCTGGTATATTCGACCTTCGTGGGTGGGGCGTATTACGATTTCGCCTACGGTATCGCCGTTGACGGCGAGGGATGCGCATACGTGACCGGGGGGACCCAGTCGGACCTCTTCCCCCTCACGGACGGAGCACTTAAAACCTCCAGGAACTGGGATGACGCTTTTCTGTTCAAGCTCAATTCCGAGGGCAGCGACCTTGTCTATTCCACATTCTGGGGAGGTTGGACGAATGACAGGGGAGAGGCCGTTGCAGTTGATTCGGAGGGGTGTGCCTATATCACTGGATTTACCTACGCCGAAAATATGCCCACAACTCCCGGAGCCTTCGACAGGGATTACAACGGAGACGGGGCGAACGGAGATTGTTTTCTTACGAAGTTCAACGAGACCGGAACTGGATTGGTATACTCTACTTATTTCGGCGGCAGTGGAAGCGACTGGGGGAAGGAGATCTTCGTTCATGATGATGGAAGGGTCACAATATGCGGCGATAGCTCATCCAACAATCTTCCCACAACATCCGACGCCCATTCCAGGACCAAAAGCGGCTACAAGGACGCTTTCGTGGTTGAGTTCAACCATCTCGGCTCGAGATTGAACTATGCCACATATATCGGAGGGTCCGAAGGAGAATCAGCCGAGGACGTGCTGGTCGACGCGACCGGATGCGTCAATATTGTCGGAAACACGAATTCGAAGAATTTCCCCACTACCCTCGATGCTGACGATAGGACATTTGACGGGTATTCGGATGCTTTCATCACCAGGATAGGGACGGATGGGGAGATCGCATATTCCTCGTTTATCGGCGGGTCCGGGAGTGAATTCCCAAGGGCGATGCACCTAGATCCCGAAGGGGAGTCGGTCTACTTTGCGGGGCATACGAATTCCACGGATTTCCCCCTGTTGGATCCTTTCGATGACATGCTCGAAAACGGGGCCGATGCGTTCCTCGTGAGATATGTGACCGAAATGACGGTTGATGCCCCTTCAAACCTCACTGCCGATGCAGGAGACGAATACGTACTCCTTCGATGGGAGAGACCTTTCGTCCATCCGATGTTCAGCTTGAAGGGTTACAATCTGTACAGCGGTGATCTTCTGGAGAACATGTCCCTGCTGTCCTTCGTCGAACCGGATGCAATGGCATATAATGACACTGGGCTCCGGAACGGACTCGTCAGGTATTACTATATCACCGCGGTGATAGAAGGAGGGGAGGGTATCAAATCCGGCACGATACTCGCAACTCCCCGGACGGTCCCCGAGCCGCCGAAGGACGTCTTTGTGACGGGGGGTTTCAGATGGGTCAAGATATCCTGGGATGTTCCTGATTTCAACGGCGGATCTCCCATCCTGCACTATCGGGTGTTCAGGGGATTCGATCCCGGGAACATGACGGAGATCCACACTGCTGGCAAATATTCCTTCAGCTACAACGACACGAACCTGGAGTACGGCTGCCTCTTTTATTACGGAGTGAAGGCCGAGAACGCCGCCGGAAACGGTTCCTTCTCCGAAATATCCTCCATACGGATAGGTCATGAATCCACCGAACCCACCAATATCAAGGCCGTCCTCTCCGGACCCCTAAAGATCCTGGTATCCTGGGGTCATCCCGGCATCGACTACAATCTGACCATCATCAGCTACAGGGTTGCGAGATCCGTGAACGGATCCGATTATTCACAGGTCAACATGACCGACGGGATTATTCACAACTACACCGATGGTAATGTCACCGCCGGATACGTCTACAGATATGCCGTGAGCGCCATAAACTGCAAGGGAGAGAGCAATCAGGTGACCACGGATCCCGTTACCGCCATGAGACTTCCCGGAATCGTTTACAATTTCACCAAGATCGACGGAGATCGGACCGTTGACCTATCCTGGGATTACGATGAGGATGAAGCGTGGGAGAAGGTGTCCTACAGGCTTTATGCAGGCAATACCTCGAATGAGCTCGAACCGATCAGGGATCTTGACGAGACATCTTTCAGGATCGAGGGATTGGATAACGGAAAGGATTACGTGTTCGCCGTATCCGTGATCAATCAGATGGGAGAGGGCGGGATCGGACCTTTCGTCACGGCAACCCCTTTCACGATCCCAACAACACCGATCAACATCAACTTTACAAGGAAGCCAGGGGAGGTCATATTGACCTGGGAAGCTCCTAAATTCGACGGCGGCAGGCCGGTAATGATGTACATCATCGAGCTGGAGCATTCGAATGCCGGTGCACCCTTTGCGGAAATGAACCATATGCCGGGACCTCTTCCGGTAAACCAGACATACCAGGTCTTCATAGATGAGGAATATCTCGAGATAGGTTCCGAGTACAACTTCCGGGTGAAGGCGGTCAACCAGAGGGGGGCCGGCCCCGTATCCTCGACCGTCACGACGATCTTCGCCACAATACCCGGATCGCCGTATGATCTGGGAGAGGGGGAGGTGCAGGGCATGTTCGTTCGGATAAACTGGAACGAGCCGCTTGACAAGGGGGGTATCGATATCACCGGTTACAAGATATTCCGCGACGGGATCGAGATCGGTATCGTCGACGGTTCGACATTTTTCTACGATGACCACAATGTCACGGACGGGTCATCCTATCGGTATCGAGTTTGTGCCGTGAATCCGGTAGGCGACGGTGAAATATCGGAGGAGCTGGTAATCGTCGCATACCTGACTGGCGGAGATGAGCCGGATCCCAACGGCGGGCCGCACTGGATATTTTTCCTTATCATCCCTGTGGTGATCATACTCCTGGGAGGACTGATTGCCATGGTGATCATAGTATCGAGGAAAGGAAAGAAAAG
The DNA here is from genome assembly GCA_049472195.1 of Thermoplasmatota archaeon. Lineage (GTDB taxonomy): Archaea > Thermoplasmatota > Penumbrarchaeia > Penumbrarchaeales > Penumbrarchaeaceae > JBLIRG01. The sequence goes on along the minus strand of JBLIRG010000006.1, from coordinate 25,770 downwards.
GGAGATCGAGGACAAACCGATAGGTGGAACACGTAAAGAGGCCGCCGGGGAGGATGAGATAAGCCAGATATATTCCGAACTGGGGCTGGAGTATGATTACAAGGAACCACCGGAGGCTGTTACGATCCCGCCTGCCGGCGAGCAGGCATCGGTGATCCCTCAGGAATCACAGGAATCGGCTGCCGAAGAAATACCGGGGATCGAGGACATGTCCTTCAATCCTCCTGATCTCGAAGCACTGTCCGCGGAAGAAGTGAATATCTACGATCCCCTTTCTGTATTGGCCACTCTTGAATCTGATGATGCAATCGAAAATAATATGGAAAAAACGGATATTCCCATCGGCGGCGGCAATCAGGCTCCACCTTGATAATTATTGCTTGCGGAATTTCCACCGGCCTTTGATCTTGTCGTATCGGCCAGATCAGTTCCATGATTCGGCTTTCTCCTCCTTTCTTCTCACGGCTATTATCAGGTATATCAAAAGACCCACTGAAGCCAGTGAGAGAATAAGGGTGAGAATATTGATCAGGCCGAGGTTGGAGTCGTTCCTCTCCAGAGTCTTCTCGGCGGAACTGATGCCGTTATCCACCTCCTCCAGATCATCCAATATCGATTCGAGAAGCGCAAGCGTTTCAAGCGAGATCTCTATCCTGGACAGGTTCTTCGCCATGCTGTGGTTGAGATCATCGATCTTCGATACGAACGTATCGATCATCAGCATGTGATCCGTGGCTGTCGATTCATTCATTTCTGCAAGGTATTCCGAGATTTCGAATAATCTCGCCCTGAGATCGACGAGTGTATTGTAGTTAAGATTCCTCATCAGATCCTCCGATTCATCGATCGCGGCAAGGATCTCGTCAGTGTCCTCCGATGCGGTTGAATTCATCATGAGAAGATGGTCCTTTATCTCGTCCAGGCCCGGAACGAGATCGCCCCGAATATCTTCACGGACCGATGTTATCAATGCCTTTATTTCCCCGCACCCCTTATTTATCGATCCGTTCAGGATGTTCATGTACAATAGCATCATATCAAAGTTCATATCAAGATAATCCAGAACATCCTGCTGCACGCCCGCAAGTTCGGATGAGAGGTTTGCCTCTATCCCGAGAAGGTTCAGGTCTACGGAATCCAACCTACCCAGAATGTTTGCGAGAGCATTCCCAAAAAGCCCCTGCAGGGAACTGTTCATACCATCGAGCTTCATCGACAGGTTTGCCTCTAAAAGGTCGAGCCTGCTCCTCATCTCTGAACCGGCGGTCTCGATATCGAGAGTAATGGAATCCAATTTATCCATTATCGTTTCATTCATGTACGATAGATCGCTCCGTATTTGGCCTAGATCCGACACCGCACCTTCGATCCTCAGATCCATATCCGACAGGGATGATAGGATGTCACCCAAACCATCCTGAACACTGATCCCCGAGATCGTCACCGGAATCGAATCATGGGACTCCCAGTACAATTCTCCGTGGAGATAACCCGAAACCATGACCTTAACAGAGTATGATCCGGGCGATATATCGCTCGCGATGGGGAGAAGCACGCAGTTGGAGTCATTCCGCAACATGAAGTGGCCCATGAATACCGGATCGCCTGCCGGCGGGATCAGATGAAATTCGTATGCCAGAGAGTCGTATTTAGGTTCCCCTGCAAGTGATACATTCGCGGTGATGATCTGATCCGGTTCATATTCGGTCCACTGTATCGAAAGTGACGAATAATACCCATTCTGAACCTGATTGTTAACGAGAAGGTCCACCGTGTCGGTGAGTTCTCCACCGTAGAGAAGATCGGCCGCTGCCGTTATCTTCAGAACCACATCCTCCGCCAAATAGGTCACATCCATCAGCATCTCGTACGGATATGTCGAATCATATCCCATGTACAATCCGGACTCGAAGAAGGATACCCCCACAACGTTTTGTGCAAAAACCTCGACCTTTATTTTCTCGATCCCGGAAACCGGTTCCCCGTCCACATGGCTCGATATCATGATCCGGTCATTTTCACCATATCCATATTGCCTGTACAACGGATATTCATCGATGTACCCCCATGAGGAAGAAAAATCGTGGGGTATGTCCGATATGCCGTCGGATCCGGGGATATCCTGGTTCGATCCTCCGAGATAATCCCTGCCCTCGTGATCCGACCAGTAATTACCCCCCATGGGATAGGAGATGTTCCACCTGTTCATATCGGGCGAATGGTCGATAACCTGGGAAGCATCTCCGTTCAACTGGATATTGTTGTTGTATATACGATTCCCCGAACACCCGTCCTCGATGAAGATCCCGAAATGGGTGTTCAGTCCGATGAAGTTCTCATGGAGATCGTTATTCTCCGATCCCTTCCTCAAGTGGATCCCGTTTCTGTATATCATGCTGACCTGATAGGTGCCCAGAGATCCGCCGTAATATCTCACATCATCTATTCTTCCTTTGAACGGATCTGATACCGAATCCGTCTGATTGTTCCCTCCGATGTAAACTCCTGTTAGGTTCGTGATCGATAGGGAGGGATTACTGTCGGTTCCAACTAAAATGCCGTCAAGATAGATCCTTCGATTTCCTGCCCCGTATTCGAATGCAACATGATGCCACGCGTCGGTCAGGGAGGGGACTGACACATTAAGTGCAGATCCCCAGAACGACATGGTCAGAGCCGGGATCACGGTCGGCCCGTCGGTATAGAGCATTTCCACCATACCGTTAGTCTCGGTGTAGTTGCCCCAGAAGAAAAGGGTTGACGATCTGTCAACATTGAAGCCTTCGGGATCCGGCCATATATACATCGAGATCGTGAAAGGCGACCATATGTAAGTGGGCATGTAAGTTGTGTTTACCTGGATCACCGATTCATAGTAATTTTCATAGCAGTTCCCGAATCTTCCCGGTATGAAACGATAACTGTTTGTTCCGGTTATCCACCCATCACGATTGCCTTCAACGTCCAGTACACCCCTTCCGTCATCCTCGTCAATCGGCCAGTATCCGTAAAGCGACCAGAAATCGTTCTTGAGGGCGGTATTCTCGGTTATCGTATTCCCACGGATATCGTTTTCATCACCGTACAGGAGCATGCCGCCCGTACAATCGAAAATCACGTTGTCGCAAATTTCATCATTCCCTTTTGAGTAGATATCAAGCCCGTAATATCCACATCCACCGATTTGATTTCCTTTAATCTTTGATCCAGATATATAATGAAGGGCGATCCCATTCTGCTGGCAGTCTATCACGATATTGTCCAGGATCCTCGCATTCACAATGCCGGATATCGAGGTTGATTCGATGCCATCCTCGCTGCATCTCATGATACGGTTTCCGATAATTGATAACTCCTCCCCTTCGGTAATGTATATTCCGGTCGTGTGCCCGTTGAGGACCGTATCCTTTATCGTGAAATTTTCGGCGCTTTGATAGATCGCCCGATAGGTGTTTTTGTAAAATGAACAGTTCTCGATCACTCCGTTTTTTCCTCTCGTGTACATTCCGTATCCATTGTATGTGATATTCACATGGGAGATGTATGCATTATTTCCAGGCCTTGTGATTATCATGCCATATGTGTTGGTACCGGTAAGCATGAGATCGCTTACGTTTACATGCGCCGCATTGATCGTCAGAGGGCTCTCCGTGGGGTGTTTCACCACGGTTTTCCCGGATCCGTTCCCGATCAACGTCAGCGTCTTGTCGATGTCTACATATTCCTCATATGTCCCTGAATAGACCCTGATCGTGTCTCCTTCTGTTGCGTTATCGATAGCATACTGGATCTTCGTATACTGAACCGGAACGATCAGTGTCGCTCCCGCTTCCGGTCCCATAACTTCGTTCAATCCCGATACTTCCGATTCCATTGCATATGAAAAAACGACTGCGAGCAGGAGCAGGGAAAATACCAGCGAAATGAATTTTGACATGCAGATCACCCACACACGTAAAAATACCCGATATAACAGTAAAAACTTCGATTATTCGGATATCAAACAGTAACTGGTATCAGAATCTGAAATATTTATCACTTTCCCGCAATAACAAAGAAAAAAAATGATCTCCCCCGGAGGGGAGATCCGCTCCGCACGCTCACTTTCAGAAGAGAGCGTTAAGGATGATGAACAGAGGCACGAACACAAGCGATACTATGGACATCAGCTTGATCAGTATGTTCAGGGCCGGTCCCGAGGTATCCTTGAACGGATCTCCGACCGTGTCGCCCACCACGGCAGCCTTGTGGGGATCAGATCCCTTGCCGCCGAGGTTGCCCGCTTCGATGAACTTCTTGGCATTGTCCCAGGCTCCACCGGAATTTGCCATCATCACGGCCAGAACGAATCCGGTGACGATGGAACCTGCCAGAAGCCCGCCCAGGGCTTCCATCGAGAATATACCCACTAAGATCGGGGCAAGGACCGCAATGAGGGACGGGATGACCATCCGTTTTATTGCGCCCTTGGTGGAGATCTCCACGCATCTCTGGTAATCGGGTTTTGTCTTGCCTTCCATAATGCCCTTGTTCTCCCTGAACTGCCTCCTGACCTCCTCCACCATGTCCTGGGCCGCATCACCCACTGCCTGCATTGTCAAGGCAGAGAATACAAAGGGAAGCAATCCTCCTATGAACAGACCGGCGACTATGTATGGATTGACAAGAGTGAACTGGCTCAGGTCGAGGTTCGCTGTCTGGATATATGTCGTGAAAAGCGCAAGTGCCGTGAGCCCTGCTGATCCGATCGCAAATCCCTTGCCGATGGCTGCCGTGGTATTTCCCACGGCATCCAGGTCCTCGGCCCTCTTCCTCACCTGCTTTCCCATTCCGGCCATTTCGGCCAGACCCGCCGCGTTGTCCGCGACCGGCCCGTAGGTGTCCGTTGCGAGAGTGATTCCAAGCGTGGAAAGCATGCCCACTGCCGCAAGGGCTATACCGTAGAGGTCCGAGAGCACGTATGCGATCAATATCGTCACGACGACGGCGAGAACAGGTATGATCGTGGATACCATCCCCAGACCGAGACCGGCGATGATGTTCGTTGCCGCTCCCTTTGAAGCCGACTTAGCCACTTTCTGGGTTGGCTTGTCCTTGTCCGAGGTATAATATTCGGTCGCTTTGCCGATGATGAGGCCCGCCCCAAGACCGATAAGCATTGAAACGAACAGGGGCCATACAAGGGAGATATTACCGAAGAAAGCGAAGATTATTATGAAGGCTCCAATCCCCATGATGATCGATGCGCCGTATATTCCGCGGTTCAGGAGCTTGTGGGGATCGGTTCCTTCCTTGCCGCCCACGAGCAGGGTTCCGATAACGGCAGAGATGATCCCCCAGCCAGCAAGGACCAGCGGGAGTATGACGGCCAGTCCGGCCGATCCGCCCTTGATAGGATCATCACCGAGGATCGATACCCCAACGATTCCAAGCGCCATGGCGGCAATAATTGAATCCACGTATGATTCGAACAGGTCCGCTCCCATACCTGCAACGTCCCCGACATTATCCCCGACATTGTCGGCGATGGTTGCCGGATTTCTCGGATCATCCTCCGGAATGCCGGCTTCGACCTTTCCGACGAGATCGGCCCCGACATCGGCCGCCTTAGTATATATTCCGCCTCCGACCCTTGCGAACAGGGCGATGGAGGAAGCCCCGAAACCGAAGCCGAAGAGCATGTTGACGTCGCCGAATATCGAATAGAGGAATGTCACACCGAGGACGCCGAGCCCTACCACTGTGAGTCCCATAACGGCTCCGGAGTTGAAGGCGATCCTTAGACCCGATACCATCTTGTCCTTGCAGGCCCATGCGGTCTTGGCGTTGGCCATGGTGGCGACCCTCATCCCGATGTTGCCCGCTGTGGCCGAGAAAAGGGCGCCGAGGATGAATGCCGGAATGAGTTTCCAATCCATATCCAGAAGGAAAATCCCCGCGAAAAGAAATGCCACGACAACCCCGGCAAATATCAGGATCACACGGTATTCAGCATTGAGGAAGGCGGATGCACCTTCCTTTATATATCCCGAGATCTCCTTGAGCTTGTCATCGCCAACCTCCTTCTTCTTTATCGTGCTGGCGATGAGAAAAGCGTAACCAAGTCCGATCAGGGAAGCCGCAAGCGTAACCCAGATCATCACATTCGATCCCTCGTAGGTCCTGAGATGAAGAGTCTTGGATGCCGAGAAGGAACCATCCTCAAACGATGCGTGAAGGGTTATATCCTGGGTGGAATCCTTGTCCTTGCCCTCGTAATAAACCTTCAGAACGACCATGATCTGCTCACCGGAATCCACATTGTAAACTACGAAATCCCTATCGTCGTTCACTTCCGTTTTATCCGCATCATCCGGTATGTTCAAATCCTCTATCCAGACATGCCATTCCTCATCATCTGGCGAACTAAGATTGATAACGATATTCTGGCTCTCCGAGGAGGGATTGTTGACATGGAGCTTGATCTCCATCTCCCGTTTCTCACCGAAGATCATATCCCAGATGAATTTCGTATCTCCCTTGTCGAGGTAGTAGTCTTCCTCGCCGTTGTCAGTCGTAACCATTGACCTGTCGGTGCTCTCTCCGTCCAATCCCCCCGCCGAGACCAGCGGAACCGCTGATACGGCGGCCAGGATCCCGACCAGTAAAAGTATGCCGATCACTGCCTTTCGCATCGGATGACCTCCATCCATTTAACTCGAAGCCTGTCCTTATAACAAGGAAAGTTAATTCGACTGAATGGACCGTACTTATTAAAATTTATCATTGGAATGACGTTGTACATTTACCGATGATTGGCATCGAGACCACAGATGAATTTTGTAGACGTGCTTTATAAATCAAATTAGGCTGAAAATTTGCTTTGAGTGCAGGACCCATTGGCATATCCCGGTCTATGTACAAACATGAGGTTCATTTTCTGCCCCATTTACTCCCGACGGGGATCTTCGTTCCCTTCCTCGGGGGGATCCCGTCTTTCCTCTTCAAATCCTCCGAGCCGCTGCCTGAGATTCCCTTCTTCACCGGGCGGGGACCATGATCCCGGCGGCCTTTGACTTTCCGGGACGGTCTAGCCCGAGACCTCTCCTCATCCAATTTTACCGCGGTGAATGAAAGATAATACTGCAATCCGATGGATGCCGCGAAGAAGATCACGGTTATAACCAATACGACCACGGCAAGTATTCCGGATGTCCGGGTCCCATCCCCGAACCGATTGAACAGCACGAAAATCACTGCCAGCAGCAGTAACACTATGCCTCCGTATTTGAATACTTTGGGAAGCGGTTCCATGGTTCCCATCTCGATTTCCTCAATTACCACGGATTCGCCGCATTCCGGGCATTTCTGTTCATCGGTGAAATCCTTCCAGATCTCATTCTGGTAATGCCCGCAGGATGTGCATTTCCCTATTCTAACCATCTGATCGACATATCATTGAACGTCATTGTATATTTTCCTTATCATCTCATCTTCGATCGGTGCAATTTCCCCGCTGGACAGCTGATAGGCCCTGCAGAGGTTCAGGAACAGCGAAGCAACGGTTACGGGTCCGGACCCCCCTGGAGTCGGTGTCGCTGCTCCGGCTTTTCCCAATATGGAATCCCAGTCCGCGTCACCGTATACGCCCTTCTCCCCCGGGATAGTGCTGATGCCTATGTCGATCAGCGCCGCTCCCTTCTTTATCATATCGCCCTTTATGAACTTCGGTGTGCCTACGGCGGAAATCAGAACGTCCCCCCTTCGGAGAACACCTTTCAGATCGGGGGTCCTAGAGTGGGCGAGGGTCACCGTTGAATTCGCCCATTCCAATTTCTGTGACAGAAGGTTCGAGAGGGGTCGGCCGACATTCACACTCCTTCCGAGAACCACGGCCTCCCTGCCGTTTACCTCGATTTCATAATGGAGCAAAATGAACATCGCACCCAGTGATGTCGGGGGTATCAGCGAGGGTCTTCCCTGTGCCATCAATCCGTAATTATACGGGTGAAGGCCCTCGACATCCTTGTTGGGCGGAATGAGGCTTATCAGACGGTTCATATCAAGACCTGCGGGAAGAGGACGTTCGATGATGATTCCGTGAATTTCCGGATCCTGGGCATCCCTCGATATTTCCCTTTCAAGGGCTTTCTGGCTTACCTCGCTGCTCAGTTTCTTCATGGATACCTCGAAACCCAGCGACTCACCTTTCCTAACCTTCGACCGTGCATAGATCGCGGAGGCCTCATCGTTGCCGGCGATATATATTGCCAGCCTCAATCTGGGCTGATCGATCTCGGATATTGCCCTCTCTATCCTCTCGACAACGGGTGCCCCCTTTAACTCGATCATGCCGGGGCATGGATTACATAGGGTAAAAAACCTGCTAGTGATCAGTTGGCTACACCAACGAACTGTGTCAGAAATTGATAGAAGCCGTTGGCGATCTGCTGCTTCTGCTCATCCTCGAGCATCTTGAACTGGTCGAGGACCAGATAATTGTAGCTTCCCAGTACCTTTATAGAGAAGAGATCGTCCTTGTGCGGATTAACATTCGCCTGCGACTGGGAATGCTGCTCGCTTCCGATGATCTTGAAATCGTGGGTTGCTTCCTTGAGGAGGACCATGTCCATCTTCCTGAAACCGATGTGCTGATACGCCTCCTCCTTCATCTTGTTGAACGGGTACAGGAATTCACCCGTATCATTGAAGGGTATGGGATTCCCTTCTATGAAAAGTATCTTGCTGAGCGCTTCCAGGCAGTCGAGGAGCATCTCATCAAGCGTGTTGTAAGAGGATTTCAACTTGATGGCCGCCAGCTTCCGGGCAACATCGTTTTTGCTCGTGCTCGTCTGCTGATTGACCTGTGCGGCCGCGTCGGGTGAGGGGACATCCACCACGCTCTGGCCCCTGCATCTGGTGCACTGGAGCATGTTCCTTCCCGGATTCACGTACGCCGTGAACTTGTTCCGGCAGTGGGGGCAGACGAATTCCGCGAATATCTGCTGCCGGGCCTGTGCGGCCGGAAGGGCATTGGGATCAAAGGGTTGGGGAGGCTGATATTCGCCTCCCTGATACTGGAAAAGGTAGAACTTGTAAGGGTTGTACGGATTCGACATCGGATTCGGGTCCTTGACCTCAACTACAAGCGAACACCCGTTCTGAACTGCATATTGCTTGGCCGAATCCCTTAATCCGTCCAATCCCATGGGAACCCTGAACTCGATAGGCGTTCCCAGCATAACGTAACCCTGACCGGCCAAGGCCTGTACATAGGCATTTATCTGCTGTTTGGTTGCCTCGACTACCCGTATCGCGGATGCTCCGCTTCTCTTGAAAAATGAAGGCGACATGATTACCACTCCGTATCAGCCCCAAATATGATAACTCGCTGATTTCTCATCCGACGTTACATGAACGAGGATTATAATATTTGAAGATTTTTCCAGCTGTCGCACAAATATTTAAACAATGCTCCCGAGAATCTCTTCCCGATGATCTGCTTTTAACAGTATCTTTGTTGCCAGATTGTAGGGGAACTGGGGCCTCTCCCCGAAGGTGTAAAGGAGAATTTTGGACTCCTTATCGTCCCCTATCACCTGAACCTGAGCGGCCCATTTTCTACCCTTCGAATCGGTTGCAGCCACCTGGGTGATCCCCCGGTACATGGATTCGTTCACCATCGAATTTGCCTCTGCAAATCCGATCTTGTCGAGCCTGCCGGACAGTGATGTGAAAATCTCCTCCGGTTTTACCTTGATAACGTCCGTTTCCACCACCCATCTGTACAAATCAGACGTCAGAAGTCTGAAACCATCCTCATCGATCTCAAGTTTGCGAAACTTGGGGACCATCACCTTTATGGGCTCTGTGGTAAGGGTTATCCTTTCATCCACCTTGTATCGAAAATCGAAGAAGTTGAGGTTGAACTCGAATTCCTCCGATCCTCCGATATAGCTCGGTTTGAAAGGGGCGTCGAAAACCGTTTTCTCGCCGGGATCAAGCATTTTCTTGTCGTTCTTCACACCCTTGAACTTGCCCAGCTTGGTCTTCTTGGAGAATTCCAACTTGAGATTGCCCATGGGATAATCGGTGGTGTTCTCGACCATTATCTGATAGGACATGGATCCGATGTGCCTGTCGAAATCATCCTCCGGGATGAAATTGAAATGATGATCGATCAGCAGGCTCTCGTTATCCATCTCCCGCGGCTCCTCCTCATAATACTCCTCTTCGTAATCATACTGGGGTGCAGGTTCTCTCCTATCCCTCTTGAAAAGCCTGCTGAAGAATCCTTTTTTCATCCTTTCCTCCTCCTTATCATGACATACTCAGTTATCATCCTTTATCGATTCCATCAGTGAGTCCAGTTCCCTGGACATTTTTTCCAGATCGGTCCCGCCCGTGATCACCACCTTCCCCGACGGCATGAGTATCATGCTCATCCTTCCGTCCGAGGCAGAAATGATCAAGCCCGGATATTCATCGGGATTATAAGTTTCTGTTGGGCCACTGTCCGTTATGTCCAATTCCGAGAGCTCTACCTTTCTGCCGATGTCCCCCAAAAGCACAAGGTCCTGAACCACCGGTTCAGCGTCCCTGTTGACAGGAAATCCCATATCTGATATGCGCTCGACCAGTTTCCTGAACGTCTTTCCGGCGGATTCCAGGTCCCGTGCCCCGGTAATAACCATATTTCCGCTGGTGAACAGGAGGGCAGCGATCCTCACATCCTCCATTCGATATATCATTCCCGGAAATTTCTCGGGATCAAATTCCGATCCCTCGAACCCCCTGGACAACCTATCCAGATCCAGAGTACAGCCGAGATTCGCCCTCATGACTATGTTCTCGATCTCGGCGTTCATTCATTCACCCTGCTTTATATCCAGTATTTAAAGGCAAATAATGAGTGCGTATAAGTAATTTGTTTACAAAAATGCCTTGCACGTTTATTGGTAATTTGAACAGGATCACATATGGGTTGAGAGGGGTTTCTTTGATAAGTTGCGCTTAAAACTTGTTTTAAGTGCAAGACCTTACGGATGTTGATGGTTTGAGAAGTCAGCTTCCTGAGGATCATGAACGGAAGAACCGGTCATCCGGGCAAGCCAAATACGGACCTCTCCGTCATCCATGGCTGCGGTCGGATAGAAAACAGCCGCCGGAAAACCCCCGTCATGCACTACCGGGAGCTCCGATATTCCTTCGAAATCCACTGGAAAGGCAACGACCCTGGCCCCTATCTTTGACGCGGCCGATATCAGAGATTCCTTGAGATCCCCTTCCTCCAGAATGAAAGGATCCTGATCCATTTTGATCCCGGTGGATTCAAGACGGCCGCGCCACGCTTTCTCGTGTCCCGATAACGATGCGGGTATTACCCTGGTCCCCCTCCTTTCAAGGAATATCCAGGACAGTGCGGCACGTGCGGTCAATCCATCATCCTCAGCATCACCATCCGCCGGAGGAAGATACAGAACCGCTTTTCCCTGAGTAGCAGAAGGCATCCCCCCAATTCCGGGGATCCTCTCCGTGAAGACATAAGCACGGTCCCTCCGGATCTCCACCTCTATCCAGATATCTGGATTTTTGAGATCCACCCGATTCTCGCCTTCCCGGAGGTGGGATACTACAGCCCCTCCCCCTTCCACGGCAATCTCCTGGCTGGTATAAGGTGTATTCCCTCTCCTTCTCACCTTCAATCCGTAGCTCATACCGGATCTTATTCTTTCACGACCAACCTCACTGAGCTTATCCATCAGATCCTTCCGATCGGAAGAGCAGGCATCCACCGGGCTGAATGATTGAATCCCGGGAATCCTTCTCAGAACCTCTACCGTACCTTCGGGATTCGACGCCTCCACATATATCCTTCCCCTCTCCCTTTCAATGAAATGTTCAACACCCGCAGCTGCAAGCCGATCCTCGATATCCCGAAGTAAACTCTGAACAAAACGCCTCCGAACCTTTTCGGATTTCAGTCCGAGTTCCGCGAACCTTATGAGATAAAGCACCAAATTCAGAATACCCCCCGTATCATCCTGCCGCAGTTTCTGCAACCATTCCCCCTCATTCCACGATCATCGATGCGGTAACCCGATCTTCTTATGATCGTTCTCCCGCACGAGGGGCAGATGGTGTCGTCCAGTCCTTTCTCCATTACGTTTCCGATATAGACGTGCTTCATTCCGGCCTTGATGCATTGGTCTCTGATTCGAAGGAGAGTGTCCATCGGAGTGGCGCGGACATCGTTCATCTTGAAATCGGGGTGGAATCTCGAAAAATGCAGCGGCACTTCGGGGGACAATTCATCCCTCACCCACTCAAGATAATCATTGATCTCGCTCCGATCGTCATTGTATCCCGGGATTACCAGATAGGTAAGTTCGATATGGACTTCCATTTCGTAGGCTGTTTTCACGTTTTCCAGAACCGGTGCCAGCGAACCCCCCGTAACGGTTTTGTAGAACTCCTCGGTGAATGCCTTGACATCTATATTCGCAGCATCCGTCGTGACCATCAGCTCTCTCCATGGTTCCGGCATCAGATATCCGTTCGTAACAAGAACTGTCCTGGCACCTGATTTCCTCAGATCGGGAGTGACCTCAAGAAGATATTCGATGTTTATCGAGGGTTCGTTGTATGTGAAAGCCACTCCGATCGATCCTCCGGACACTGCATTCCTTACAAGATCATCGGGAGGAAGATAGTAAGGTTCTTTTCCGTCTATCCTCTCCCTGGAGAGGCTCCAGTTCTGGCAGTGCAGGCAGGTGAGGTTGCAACCAACGGACCCGATCGACAGAATATCCGATCCCGGGAGAAAGTGGTTGAGCGGTTTTTTCTCGATAGGATCCCGGTGGACCGCGGGGTAGATTCCGTAAGCAAGAGCATATAGAATACCACCCCTGTTCTCTCTGATTCCGCAGACTCCCCTTGCACCGTTTTCGATTCTGCACCTTCGGGGGCATAGGGAGCAGATGATCCTTCCATTGTCCGAGGATTCCCAGTACCTCGCTTTCATCCGAGAGGTCATCGATCTCGCCTCGCATTCACCAGTAACAGAGCATTTCGGTCCGATATAACATTAATCCCTCTGAAGGGGATCGAAAGGAGACGGGATCGAAAAAATCATTTCAATGTGCCCTTCTTCCCGCATTTGCCGCATTTTATCTTCAGCGGTCTTTTATTGGACGTGATCCCGATCGGATTATTGCAGTTGGGACATGGGATGTAGCCGAGGACATCTGGAGCTTCGGCAACCTTCTCCTCTTCGACGGAGGCATTGCCGAAATCCATCATCTTGGTCTCCAGTTCATAGACCTTTGCACCGCCATCGTGGAATACCTCTTCGGGTTCGGGCAGTGTGACCGTATCATCAGCACCCAGCGACATGATCTCTCCCGACGGAGTGTAAACCGGACCTTGAATACCTTCCATCTGTTTCTCCTCGAAGACTATTGGAAAGTACCTGTAATTGAAATCCGGAAAATAGTCTACCGTAGTCTTCTTCTTCTCCGCCATGGGGGTCACCGCGCCGGAAGCGACCTTCTAGAATAAAAATAATTCTCCGTTGAAAAATTAATGAAAAAAATGTTCCGGGTGCGCCCCTGGGAGATGGATGGGACGCACCCCGGGCTCGGACCTGGCCGAGCCCGATCATCAATACGCACTCAACCAATTTCTCTCTATCCTTCCCACCGGAACCCTGCCCGCGGAGAGCGGGTCCCGCTGGAAATTGCATGAAAAGAGTATCGATCCGTATTAAATAACTGGCAGCCAAATATCATCGCAGAATATCATGGGTGATAAAATCGATATTTTCAGCGATAATCTGATGCTGAATATGGCCGGATCACTGTTTCCTCGGGTATTTCGTCCAAAAGATATATAGAAAGAGGACGATCACGGGGATAAGGTGGTCTTTCATGAGGGCAGTCATACCCGCCGCGGGATTGGGGACAAGACTTCTTCCGGTAACGAAATCGCAGCCCAAGGAGATGCTTCCGATCCTGAACAAACCGGCAATCCAGTATGTCGTCGAGGAAGCTTCGAGATCGGGTTTCGATCAGATACTTGTGATCACCAGCAGGAACAAGAAGACGATGGAGGATCACTTCGATAGAAATCTGGAGCTGGAAGAGGCATTGAAGGAAAAAGGCGCGGAAGAAGCCCTATCGGAACTGAAGGAGATCGAGGAGCTGGCGGATATCTTCTATCTCAGGCAGAAGGTCCAGAGGGGGCTCGGTGACGCTGTCCTGTGTGCCGAGAATTACGTCAATAACGACTCCTTTGCAGTTCTACTCGGCGATGACATCATTGCGGGTGAGATTCCCGCGATCAAGCAGCTGTGGGAAGCCCATATGAAGGTCGGAGCTCCGGTTGTGGCACTGGAGGAGGTGCCCCTGGATCACGTCGAGAGATACGGCATAGTCGAAACCTGAGAGGAGATCACACCCGGGCTCTTCAAGCTGAAATCGGTTGTTGTGAAACCGAGAAAGGAGGATTCACCATCGAGAATGGCGGTAATGGGAAGATACATACTGGACCGGGATATCTTCTCATGGCTGAAAACCGCTGATATCGGAATCGGAGGGGAGCTCCAGCTTACCGATTCGCTGTCTCATTACATCGATACAAAAGGTTTGTACGGCCTCGTGATAAAGGGAAAAAGGGTTGACATCGGGTCCACCGAAGATTGGTTGAAGGCAAATATCGAGATGGCCCTTCTGGATTCGGAATTGAAGGATAAACTCCGCATATACTTTGATAAACTGAGGGATGACAACCGGTTATGAGACCTCTTTAAAAAAGACCGAACCGGGAATCAGTGTCCTGATGACGGACTTCGGGCGACTTCCAACCCGTCTGATTTCAGTATCATTCCTTCTCGTATTTGAAGGAGAGCTGTACTCTTGCCCTGTAGGCGACTATTTTGTTGTTCTCGATCTTGGTATCCAGTTTGACAACCTCGCAGATCCTGAGATCCCTGATGCTGTCCGAAGCATTGTTCACGGCATTGCACACCGCATCTTCCCAGCTTTTCTCAGACGATCCAACAAGCTCAATAACCTTATACACACTGTCAGGCATAATTCAAACCCCCTGGGGAGAAATTATATTACTCTGATGGAATAAAACCTTTACGAATTATCTGATCATATTGCCATTGATAAACGGAGTGATCGGCCGATGATCCCATTTGGAAGTGGGATGGGCGGATTTCCGATCATATGCTGAACTTCTTTAGAATTTCCTCCTCCATGAAATGGAGCTTCCCCGGTATTATTATGCAGTGAGGAGGCGGGCCCATGTCCATATCCTTCAGTCTGCCGATTTCTCCGAAATGAACGTCCCAATCATCCCTGCCCGCCCTGAGCACGGCTATACCGTGGGTGTTTTCATCCAGGCAGCCGATCCCATCCTTATCCTCCATTCTCAAAAGAATGTCGAATCCCTCGGATGCTGTCATGTATCTTGATTCGTCCGCCTTGATATCGAGAAGGACCAGAGTATGAAGGCCCCGATCCCTGTTCTCCCTGATCATCTCCAGAGGCGAGGTTGGAAAATAATTTCCTTCCGGATAGGGTATTGTGGTGGTTCTTCCGAATTTGTAATGCTGAAGTCCTGAAATTCCGGCGGCTGCAACGAAGATCGAGGTCGAATGGATGATCTCGACCTCAAATCCCTTCTCGATCGCGTCCCATCTTATTTCCTGATGCGTCGTGGCGGTGAGCGGATCTCCGGCCGTGAGAAGGCAAACATGATCATATCTGTCAAGAGCATTGATAACTAGCTCCTCATCCTCCAGCGATATCCGGTCCAGTATCCTGATCTCCTTTCCGATCATCCCGCTCAATCTCCGGATAGAACCCTCCTTCAGGATCGAGGTGTAAAACTCGGCGAACACCTTATCGGCCGATCTCAAAGCCTCGATACCGCTCAGCGGGATCGAGCCCTCATCCGATATGCCGAGACCGATAAGGGTGAGCTTTGCCATGAGGTGATTATATCCATCAAATCCTTAAAACCTTCTAGATGATGTTCATCTCCTTGAGCTTCTCCGGGAGATAGGTGTCAGTTACAAAGTCCAGACCGTATTTTGCAAGGGCCTGCTGTTCGGACTTCTTCTTGATCTTGAGCTGGAGCTTGATCTGGGATTTCCAGTGGTCGTTTGCGAATCTCGGATCCGTCAGCTCCGATTTCAGAGCGTTAATATCCTGATCGGTCAGTTTATCCGACGGGAGATCGTAATTCATGATGTCGGACGGGGTAATTCCCAGGTACTGTGCTTCCGGGGTGGCAAGATACTCTGAGATGTGTGCTGTCTTTATCGCACCGTAGGCAACGGAGGCGAATATCCTGTAGGACCACGGATCGCCGTCCGTGAACAGGACAACAGGCAGCCTTGAATACTGATGCAGTCTCTTGATAAAACGACGGGTGGACCTGGCAGGCTGTCCCTTCAGATGTACCAGTACGGCTCGGTGGGATTCGTCGAATCCGTTCTCCACCAGCCTGTCGAACATACCGCCGGTCTCTATGGCTATGATGAAATCGGCGTTGATGCTCTTGAATTTGACCTTCTCCTCCTCTACGTTATAGGGTATTCCATATCCGGAATCGCCGACGTCGTCCTTGCAGTTTATCTTCTTCTTCTCACCCTTCCTATTTCTCTCCATGAGGGTGACGTCCCCGATCACCCTGGCCCCGTCCTCCTCGGGCCGGAGCTTGAAATCCTCCCTCATGCACAGGGTTATGATCTCGAGATCCTCGGCAAGTTTATTGGATTCGTCCTGAGTGGGAAATTTTGCCTTGTCCCATCCCTCCGAGATATAGTACATCTCCCTCAGGGTCGATGATTTCCCGCTGTTGATCATGTCTCCTATGAAATCGACCGTGTAGAGAGACCTAAGAATGCTCGTCGCTCCACCAAGATCCTTTGCCGACCTTCTTACAACGTCCTTTCCGTATTTCCATACCTTGTGCTCCTCCGAGAGAACAATATTGCCCTTGGTCCTGGAGGATACCTCCAGATGAGGTATATCCTCGCCTTTGATCTGTTCGTATACCGTATCGGCGATCTTCTTCAGCATCAGCTGCGCATGCTTGTTTCCCTTGAAGATCTGCGGTTTTCCCTTGGCTGGCATTCATTGCACCTCCTACATCGGATCGGCCCCGATGACCTCTCCCGGCAGGTTGGAGTAATAGATCTCCACCTCATCGTAATCGTTATTATCCAATCCAATTATCCTGAATCCCAGGCGCACGGATCTGGCAGGCGGGACGGGTCCCACTACAAATTCGATAAGACCGTTCTTCATCCGGTGTTCATCGGGATATATGCCCATGACCATGGCATCGGGTATTTTTACGAAAAGCTTGAACTTCCTCTCCTTGATGGTGTAGTTCTGTACCTTTATGGTCACCTCGGTAACCTTCTCCATACCATCCCCGACTCCGTTCTCGTGGTAGGCTATCCCCGAGTCGATAACCATCACGTTCATGATCTTCGTTATCACGCCGTCAAGCGGCAGCCTGGGTTTGCCGATGATGTCGGCGCTCTTCTCCGCAATAGCGGGAAGGATCTCGCGAATGATATCGTACTTCTCGGATATCTTCTTCAGTTTCTGTTTCTTGTTTATATGCGACTTTACCCTTCTCCCGCAGCTCATCAGGGCGCGTCCGATCTCCTCTTCGATCTCCTCCACATCGGCAACCGCCTCCTTTGATTCGGATGTGAAGGGCACGTTTGTGGAAGCGATATGGACAAGGATCATGGCGGGACCGACCGGAATTCCCTTGCCTCCCCTCTGCTCGAGGCCGTAGGGCCTCCAGTTTATCCTCTCGATGGCATGGGTTATAACACATCCTCCCTGCTGATAGAGAAGAGGGACCCTGTTTCCGAACCGTAGTATCTTCACGGGAGATCCAGGTTCGAGCTCCCCGCCGTATATGATCCCGGCCTCAACCTGAAAAGGTGTTCCCCTGTATACCCTGGGTTCCCGGGTTACCGTGTAAGCGAACTTCGAATCTATCTCTTTCCTAAGGCCCTTTCTTATCAGGTTGTCACCTATCGGAGAAAGGCAGTCCGTGGGAGGGGACATGAAGGACATATCCTGAAAAACCTCGTATAATTTCTGGATCTGCTCGAGCTTCATGTATCTTGGTCTTGCCTTCTCGGTGATCTCGGCCCTGGCCAGTATCTCCTTCGCACCCCTTGGAGAAATCCTTGAGAACTCCGACGTGAGAAAGGATGACATCTTACGAGACTCTGTCACCGAAAGCATCGCCTTCAGGACTCCCAGCTCGATGCCGTGGGGGTGGGGTTTTATCTCGCTGGCAGGAGTTGGGATCTTATGTACGACCCTCTCGAACCTGTGAACAAAATCATCCGGGTCCTGAAATAGTATCTCGACATGCGGATTGACGATGGCCGTTGCCTTCAGGTACTCGTATACCGACTGCCTCTTCTCCTTGTGATACCTTCCTTCTATCTCGAGATCTATCTCGGTTCCGTGGGGATGATCCCAGAGCATTATCTCATCCGATAACACCTGAGGCCTGTTCTTCTTCGTGTCGATGTGGATCTCCATCTTGTGGCACGGGTAATCCTCGCCTATCTTCGAGATTACCACAGCCGGCTTTCCGGTTGTAAGCTGTGAATAAAGGACCACCGCCGAAATACCGATCCCCTGCTGGCCCCTGGACTGCCTGATCGCATAGAACCGTGATCCGTACAGCAGTCTCCCGAAGACATTCGGGATCTGTTTTTTTACGATGCCCGGTCCGTTATCACGGATTACAAGACGATACCTCTCCTTGTTCTCCGTCTTTTGAATCCTCACGAAAACCGTCGGCAGAACACCCGCTTCCTCGCAGGCATCCAGGGCATTGTCCACGGCCTCCTTCACCGAGACCAGCATTGCCTTGGACGGATTGTCAAAACCCAGAATCTGCCTGTTCTTCGCAAAGAAGTCCGATATGGAAATCTCTTTCTGGCTCTGAGCCATCTTCTGTGCATAGGGGGTTGACAACGGCTTCCCTCCGACATTATCCTTCTGAACGTGACATGGAGTAGAGATTTAAAGAGCGGGGAGGGGTAACCGAAAGAAAGCCATCTTTCTAAATCTTCTTGAAATAGAAATAAAGGAATATCGCCGCGAGCATCAGCGGAATGATCGTCAATATCATCCCGGCCATGGAATAACCTATAACCGAGTAGGTGCCCGCGCTGTCCAGAATGAAGCCATGTTCAATAACCAGTATAACGAAGTTGCCGAGAGCATCAGCCAGGCCTATGCAGGCGAACACAAGCAGCATCATGTTCATCAGTCTGCTCATGTTCTCGGACACCTCCCTCTGCCTCGTATCGATAAATGTCCTCAGGACATCTATGGTCGAGGAGAGTATGTTCCGTGAATGTGATAACTCCTCGGTCAGGTCCGTCAACACCCTATACTCGTTATCAAGCTCCCTTATCACCATGTCGCCGATGGTCGGTGGCTTCCCCTCCACGGCTACGGCTTCGGGAGACAGGCTCATTGATTTGGCCTTGTCCGAGATCCTGTCCTTTATGTCGATGATAAGGGATCTGTAACGCATGATCTCGTGTTCTATCTCGGATACAAGGGAGAAGTGGACCGATGCACTGGTCAGCAGCGCCTTTTCGGTCTCGTACGTGTCCTTGTCGAGAAGATCCGCGGCCTTGGATTTCTTCTTGCCCTGCGGCACATATTTCTGCATGTGCTCGTTGATCTTGTTCTGCAGGGAATAGATCTTTTCCTTGAGCTCTGATCCCTTTTTCTTAACGTCGACGATCTCTCCCGTCATTTTCTCCTGGGCTTCCGACTGAAGGAGGAACAGGTCCAGAAGTTTGGCCTTCAGACTGAGAAGGCTGATGAGGTAGTTCTGGCGTTTGAGGTAATCGTCTTTTTCTGAATTCTCCGGAGTTGCATAGGGGGAATCGGCCGAAACGTTCGGGCTCTGATCCATGTAAAAATCAGTAGAGGAGATTCCTGACATATTTATCTCGAGCATCATATCCGTCGGATAGGGGAAATCATCCCTCCCCGCCTTCTTTCCCATCAGATACAGATACGAGGTCACCGACGAATGGGTGATGCTGTTTATCATGACCTCGGAATGCCTGTTGAGGAGCCTGTTCAGATAGGAGATGTTTGACTGGTAGAAATCCTTCTGGATGCCCTCCGCCTCCTTACCTGATACCTCCCGGCCCAGGTACAGGAAGGATACATCCGATTGGGATTTTATCCATACCGGGGATGTTACCCCGCTCGTGAAAAGATTGAAAACATGAATGGAATCGGACTTCGATAAATACGGGGTGATGATCTCCTTTGCTTTGTTGATCGCCCTCTTGCTCTCCTCGAACTTGAGTTTGAAAATATCGGGGGAAACGCTGACGAAATCACTTTTTCCGGGATTTACCTCCTTGATTATCTCCAGGATCGTCCAACCTTCCTTGTAGGAGAGTTCGACCTTTATCCCCTTCCATGACATGAGATCCTTCTGGATCGTGTCGAGCAACTTGTTTTCATACTTCTTTTTAACTTTAAAAATGACGAGAGAGTATATTTTGGGATCGAAGAGTGCAAAGGTCCTCAATCGATTTCACCTACCCATCCGACCTGTGATGCCAGCATCCCGGTCACGCATTGTTATATCTCAGTAGGTACTTAAATTGATCCGACAAAATTCCAGGGTTCGAAAAAGTCGATCCGATCAAATTCATGAGCTGATAGCCCTGGAAATGTATTATTGTTCAGGTGGGAATGGCGCAGCATGCATCCTCTTCCACCGTATCCCAACCCCGGGCCCTTATCCAATTGACCGTATCCCTCCTCGGGAGAACGATCCCCGAGAATCCCATTTCTATGAGGTCCCTCTCGAGTGAACGATATGATCTGGGCCTCATGCATCCGAGGATCAGATCCGCCTCCAGCCGGTCTTTCATGTAACGGCCGAGATCCAATATCTTAGATTCGGGGACCGGTTCGACATTCTCCATGGGGGTGTTCCTTGTGGGTATCAGGATTATCAGAACGGCTGTATCCGGCTTGAATTCCGAGATCAGATCGACGGCTTTCTTCTCACCTGAAAGCCTCCCGTAGTTGATACCGGCCAAAACATGCGGGGCGACCCTGATACCGGAATCGGTCAGCAGCTTGTAGGTCTGCCTGAAATCGTCCGGAGCGGCGTTGAGATGAAGCACGTCTGTGATGGTTTCCGAATCCCCAATAACGTCGAAGGAAACTGTATCAACATCTGCTCTGCTGATCTTATCAGCGATATCTGGGGTGATCAATCCCGTATGAAGGTTAAGGACAAGCGGGGTTTCCCTCTTGATTTCCATCATTTCACGGAAATGGTGATCCCTGTACATGACCGCACCGCTCTTATCGCTTCCTCCGGAGATCAGCATGCCCTTCCCGCCCCTGTCCGATAGCTTTCTGGCAAATTCCAGCAGGGCTCCCGGTTTGGAGACATCCGCCATCCCTCCCAGATATTTTTTGCTGCAGTGATCACATGCCATGGAGCATGAGGGGCCGGAAACCGATACCGAGGGAAAGGATTTTCCCGGTCTGAACAATTTTACTCGTCGGGTCAACAATCAGCTGATTAATACATGATTATCTTATAATGTTTCGATGAACATGTTCCGCCCCCGAACCATTTTCTTTTTCTAAAATCGGATTAATTTCACAATAAAAAATTAATAAGCACCGAACCATTGTTGCGAAGGGCTACATATCAGATTCTGGTCGGCAGCAAGTGGAATCCAATCGGAGGCATACCGTTGAGGAAGCGCATTATTTCCCTGTTACTATCCGTGTTTTTGATCTCGATCATTTTCCCGGCACTATCCCAAACGGGCATCTCATCAATAGATACGGCGGATGCGGTTCAGACATCGGTAAATCCCATTGTGATCGAGGGGAACACCGAGCTTGCCAACCATCCGCTGGTCTCCGGCTCCGGTACTGCCGGTGATCCGTATCTGATATCCGACGTCTCCATCGACTGCAGGTCCTCTGGCCGCGGAGGTATCGCGATCAGGAACACCACCCGGAACTTTCTGATCCGCAACGTAACAGTATATGCCTCCGGTTCGGCTCCGGGTATCTTCATAAGGGGCAGGTTCACCGGATCATATTATTACCCGATGTACGGTGTTCTTGACAACATTACCGTTATTGGAGGATCCACTCACATATATCTTGAGAGGGTAAGGTCACTCACCGTGAAGAATAGCAATTTTTCCAATCCATACGGATCGGGAAATGTCGTTTACATAGACTACGGATATGAGCTGTTCTTCACCAATAACTCCTTCGATGCGCCCTATCAATGGTTCTCCACAAACTATCCGTACTACATGTATTTCAGGCAGAACAATGGTAAACTGTATGGCTACTATTCGAATTATTTCCGGTATTCGGACCTGGCCAACAATACCATGATTACGACAAGATGGCAGGTATATTCGGGTTATGCTTCAAATATTCAGGGCAACCATCTGACATCCCTCAATTCAGGCCAGGATCTGCTGTTGATTTCGGACTGCAACAGGATCAAGATAGCGAACAATACGTTCAGAGGAGGGAAAAACGCCATCTATGTGGAGCATCCGAATACGTACAGTCCGCCATATACGTACTACTGGACCACGACAAACCTTAGATTCGAATACAATACGATCGAGGAGTCCGAGACGGGGATCTATTTCCATTATGCCACGGGTCACGCAGTGATCAGATATCTCGTCGTTCACAAGAACATATTTCGGAACTGCTCTTCATATGCGATCAGTCTGCTGGCGGGCGGTCAGTTAACAACAACCGTTTGGCACAACTGGTTCTATTCGAATAACGGCGCCTCGGACGTCTACTCACTCTCCAATGCCCAGTGCCAGGACAGATATGCTCAGTTCAGCTGGAGCAGGGATGATCTCGGCAACTACTGGTCGGACAAGAATCAACCGGACGAGAACTCCGACGGATTTCTTGACGATTCCCCCTACGATCTGGCATCGAACCGGAATGCGGGCGACTTCTTTCCAGTATCCAATCCATATTACGATTTCGAGAAACCATCGATAGATATTCTTACTCCGAGGGGCAGGTTCGTGGATAACTCATATGTCAACATCTCGTGGCATGCATACGATAACATCAGCGGATTGAAGATGATACAGATCCGGGAAGGATACAACGAATGGATGAATGTCACCGGAAGGGATCACCACCCTGTTTTCATAAACAAAGGTCTTCATAGAATCGAGGTTCGTGCCGTTGACGAAGCCCTCTTGAAACGCACGGCATGGGCCGAGATCTTCCTCAACGAGACCAGATCCCCGATCACTATAACCAATCCATCGGATGGAGAATTTCTCGACAGTACTTCGGTGGATATCGATTGGACCTTCGGGGAAGGATTCGTACCGTTCAACATGACCCTTGCCGTAGATGAACGTGATCCCGTCATTATCGATCCGTTCAAAACGTATTCGGTGGGAGTTCTGGAAGGGATCCACACTTTCAAATTGACCTCATGGGACCATTACGGCAACAAGGTCAGCCAGAGCGTCGAGGCAACCGTTGATACTACGGCTCCCTCACTGAACGTGCTGTATCCTACTTCAGGAGCCGTCATATCCAATAAGGAAGTACATTTCAAATGGGAAGCCCAGGATGCCAGCGGGATTGCCCAGCGCAGGATGAAGATCGACGGCAATCCGTTCCAGGTCGTTGAAGGGGACGAATTCTCGATCCTTCTCACGAACGGGCCCCATACCTTCACGTTGATCGTTGAGGACAACACGGGATGGACACAGGAGAGGGCCATTGCCTTCACCATATCCCGGAACACATCCCTCCACATTACAGGACCGATCTATAATAATCCCACGAGAAACAGGATTCATGAAATCTCATGGGAATACACCTCCCATTTCGATGTGGAAAAACTGAACGTCATACTGGATCAGAAAACATCGATAAGCATTGGCAGTTCCCTGACTTCCTACACTGTCGAATTCACTGCAGAGGGAAAACACGTTGTTGAGGTCATAGGCGAAGACCCGGTCGGTAATACCGTTTCGGACCATATCGAGATCATCGTCGACAACACACCCCCCAGACCCCAGTCCAAGAACCTCATGGACAATCAATATCTGAACAGATCCGAATACCTACTGAGATGGGGGGCGGTTGAGAATTACGGGATCAAACATTACGCACTGCAGCTGAACGGAGCCACTCTTGCGGATGATCTCCCCTCCGGAGAGTATCTCCTTGATCTGCCCGAGGGCAGTCATGCGATTACAATGATCGCCGTGGACCTGGCGGGCAACACCGGAACGGGGACGATCCATGTAACCGTGGATCTGACCTCACCCGATCTTGAACTCATCTCCCCCACCGGATATATTTACAGGGAGACATTCCTGACCTTCAAATGGCGCGGAGAGGATGCCAACGGAATTTCCAGTTACCACTATATATTGGATTCCGGAGAGATGGAGAACATGGATACGGATACCAGCAAAAGCCTGTCTCTTGACCAGGGAAAGCATACTATCACGATAATATGCGAGGATAACGCCGGCAACAGGAAGGAGATCATCAAGGAGCTGATAATCGATCCTGCCCCTCCGACCGTTTCCTTCATCGGGGAGATCGGGGATCATATCAACTACAGATCGGTATTGATCAGATGGAGCGCATATGATCAGATCGGACTGTCAAACCTCACCTTGACCGTCAATTCCGATGTATACTATATGAGCGTTAATTCCAGCGAATTCAGGGTGAATCTCGATCACGGCAGGTATGAGGTTTCAATACTTGCGGTAGACAGGGCCGGTTGGTCAACATTGGACGAGATGACCTTCGAGATCGATCTGATCCCCCCTTCGATCGTGAAGACCTCTGAAGCAGTTGTCTCGGGCAGGGATGTCACGGTGTATTGGACAATACAGAACGAATCGCTTGAAAATCTAAAATATACATTGCTGATCGACGGAAACATATCGTTCATTCCGGTCAAACTCGGATCGGGTTCCATCATGATCACCGAGATGGATCCCGGAGATCATTCCATAGAACTGATCATCAATGACTCGGCGGGAAACCAGGGCGGTGTCCAATGGTCGTTCGAGGTCAAGGAGGAGAGCACATCCATGATCGACGAATCCGGAAGCGGAATTGCGGTTGTTGTATTAATTGTACTTTTATTCCTTATTGCGGCGGTGGCGGCAGGTTGGATAGTTTACAGAAGATCGGGGAGAGACGAGAAGAAAACCGAGTTGAGACTCCCCTCCAGGCCCGAAAAACTGAAGATCGGAGGCGCACCGCCGCTGGCAGGAGCTCTATCCCCCGCAAAACCGGCAGCCCCGGAAGTTCATAAAGGCGCAGAAGATTCATCTCACAGCTATATCAAACCCAAGACCAGAGAGAAGAGACCTGAACAGAGGATCACGGCATCCTCGAAAAAAACCCATGTCCATCATCCGGGTGACAGGACCCAGAGGATACACTCGAGGGACTCGCATTCACATCCGCCCAAAGTTCATATCCCGGATATCGATATTGCCGGTGATAGCAGTGAACCAGCAGATGAGAGCATAGACACATGGGACGATGCCGAGGAGATCGATACATGGGACGAACTGGAGATGAATTTCCGCGATTGCGGTTTCGAGGGTCGCGCCGACAGCGTCCGCAACTTCGTCTCCACGTGGTGGCACTGGGACGGGTCGGGGGACGA
>JBLIRG010000059.1:0-19169 GCA_049472195.1 Thermoplasmatota archaeon | reverse complement strand
GCGAGCCCCCCTCGGCGGGGACGCGCCCGCGGAGGACCGGCGGCCGGCTCGCGGTCCGTTCTTGATCAAAGGGCGGGCTTCGGGTACAGTGGCCAGCGATTGTCACTCGCGATATGATCAGGCAGCTTCCCAAGGAGAACATCGAACTCAGGGATCTGATGAAGGAATACGTGATGGACGGATCCCCCCATACAGACATGATCATCCTTAGAGGGCCGAAAAGGGGTTTCTTCTACTTCCCTTTCCTCAATACCAAGCTGGACTACCTGATCGAGCAGGCCTCGATGCCGGTCCTCCTCAGCAGGACCGGACGCCCCTACCGAAATATCCTTGTCTACATATCGGGCTCCCAGAGCCAGGATGTGTCAATAGCCATCCAGTTCGCCAGGTCGATGGGATCGAAGATAACCGCCGTATACCTGCACCGCAACAGGAGAAGGGCGCAGTATCTGAAAAGGTTCGCCCAGGTTTACAAGGTCGATCTGGATCTGAAGGAGATTCATGGGAATCCAACAGTGGAGCTTATAACGGAGGTTAAGTACAAAGGTTATGATCTCGTCATACTGAAGAGAAGGATCAAGGAACTGCAGAACACCCAGGTGAAGAGGATAATCCACCTTTGGACCGGTTCGGTCATGATGATCCCCTAGGAGGCATTAAGGATGAACCCGCTTCTGATACTCGGTCTCGTGGCCATCCTGGCCTTCATCGCCCCCTTTTTTTCCAGGGCGTTGAAGCTTCCCCTGGTCGTCGGAGAGATTCTTTTCGGCGTCCTTGTGGGAACGGTTATTCACCTGCTGAGCATCATGGGAATCCAGGCTGATCTGACGAGCTCGGAGCTCGAGATACTGGCCACACTGGGTTTCATAACCCTCATGTTCATCATCGGAATGGAGAACGACCTGGAGGACCTGAGGACCCTGACCCGTCGGGAGAAATGGGCAACGCTCCTTATCATCACCTCCTCTTTCCTCATATCCTGCCTGATCGTCATCGTAATAGGGCTTCCCATAATCATCGGGATCATACTCGGTGGCGTATCGGTGGCCGTTCTCCTTCCCATACTCAAGGACATGTCGCTCCATCGATCCGGTTTCGGTTTCAAGATAATGCTGGTGGCGCAGATAGCCGACCTCGCCGCCATATTCCTGCTGTCCTTCTCGGCGGCATCGGTAAGCGGATGGATAACTCTCCTGGAGCTCATCGTGATCCCGGCGATCTTCATCCTGATCTTCTGGGTCATGGACCTTCTGATATGGCACCGGCCGAGGATCATGTCCAGGATCCTTAATCCCAGGGATCAATCGGAACACGGAACACGCGCCGCGTTCGCCCTTATGCTCATATTCTACGGGCTTGCGCTGTTCATAGGCCTCGAGGCCATACTCGGGGCTTTCCTCTGCGGCATGCTATTTTCCGTGATATTCAAGGACAGGGGCGCTCTGATGGAGAAGATGATGCCGCTGGGATTCGGATTTCTCATTCCGATATTCTTCATATACCAGGGTTTCGAGATCTCTATAATCGATCTGTTCGACCCATATGCGATACTTCTTCTGATCATCCTGACAGGTGTTGCGTTCCTGTCCAAGGTGATCCCTCTGGTTCTTTCCAAATATTTCAAGCACAAGGAAAGCGGTATCGCCGGGGCAGTACTTCTTGGGACGAACCTTTCCGTTGTCGTGGCCGGGGTCAGGATAGGGCAGGAGGCCGATCTGCTGGATGACAGGCTTTCTACCATACTGATCCTTTACGGAGTGATAACCTGCGTCGTCTTCCCGATGGTGTTCAGATGGTTCACCAGGAAGTACATGGACCAGTTCATACACCGATCTGATGAGAAGAACTGAGATCCAGCGATCGATCCGTCCGATAATGATCTGCCCGTCGTCATTTCATCTTCTCGAGTTTCTTCCTGAGATCCTCTCCCATCATTTCCCTGATCCTGTCGTGATCCTCGATCTCGAGCCATTCCTGACTCCTGAAGTCTATCCTCTCCGCGGCCGTCACAAGCCACATCAACGAGTTGAGATAGAGGTTCTCCATATCCCTGGATGTTATGAACAGAAATGCCGTGTTGATCGGCGGCGAGTTTCTCGAGAACATGGCCCCTTTCTTGGTCCGGATAACTCCAAATTCGAACGTATCCCTTCCGTCCACCTCGTACGATATTATGATGAAATCCTCGCTCTGGAAGATATTCGAGGAAGCCGGTTTCTCCCTGAACCTCTTGATGAACTCGTTTCCGAACAATCCCACATCATCGGCGAAAGCGTACGCGATCTTCTTAGTGAACTTGTCCGGGGACGGGAAGAAGTTCATGTCAAGGACCGGAGCGGAATCGATCTTCTCCAGGAACTTTTCCAGCTTGATCTCGTCCCTCTCGATCATGATCTCGCGGAGCTCCTCATCAAGAAGGTTATCCGTTGCTTTTATATTCATGACCCTCTCGGCGACATGGAGAAGTGCGTATTCCCTCTTGATCCTGCCCCTGGCATAGACGAAGTACCAGCCGAGGCCGAGAAGGACGAATACAGTGGCGGTGATGATCGGAAACCATCCCATCTGCGTGATCAGTAATGCATAACCAACGATCCCCGCGGCCTGTATCCACGGATAGAAGGGTGCCTTGAATTTCGGCCGGTAATGCTTCATGTTCCCCTCCCGCATGAAGATCAGGGAGAAGTTGGCCAGGATGAACAAGGTCAGTTTCAGGGTGGATGCGGTTTTTACAAACTGTTCGAGATCAAGGAAAAGGATGACCGCGATCATGAACAGGGTGGTAACCATTATCGAAACATGCGGTGTCCCCCTCTTGGATACCCTTGAGAATATACCGGGAAGAAGTTCGTCCTTTCCCATGGCCATGGGGGGGCGGGACGCGGCGAGGATCCCGGCATTTCCCGTGGTCACGAATGCCAGGAGGCCGGCAAAACTCATGATCGTCAGTCCGATCACTCCGAAAATGATTCCTCCACCGTCGGATACCGGAGTGAGAGATATCGATCCTGTGGAAGGATCATATATTTCGGTCGGATCTAGAACTCCAACGGTTACCGTGATCGTCAGTATATATAACAGGGATACGACTCCCCATGCAAGGATCATTCCCAGAGGTAGATTTCTTCCGGGTTTCTTCACTTCGCCGGCAACAGCGGCTATCTTGGTCGAGCCCGCAAAAGAGACAAAGACAAGTCCAGCCGTGGAAATGATCGGCATCGTTCCTTTGGTGGTGAATGGCTGGTAATGGGATCTGTCAATGAAGAAGAATCCGCTGATGATATATCCGATCAGAATAAGGATCAGGGCCCCCACCATCCATGTCTGGAACCTGGCCGCCAGCTTAACTCCGAGAATGTTCACGATCCCGAAGATGATGCAAATGGCCGTCGCGGCCAGCTTGATCTGGATGTCGGTCAGTCCCGGGCTGAGTATCGTCATGAATATTCCGATTCCCAGGAGGGCGAATGCCGACTTGAAGGCAAGGGAGAACCAGGCGGCCAGACCCCCGACCGTCCCCATCATCGGACCCATGCTTCGATCGGTCATGAAGAACATACCGCCAGTCTTGGGCATGGCCGTAGTCAGTTCGGCTTTGGATAGGACCGTTGGAATCGCCAGGAGGCTTGCGATAGCATATGAAACGATCACTGCCGGACCCACCTTGGAGTAGGCTAGCGCCGGGAGTATGAAAAGCCCCGAGCTGATCATTGCGCCGGAAGAGATGCAGAACACCTCCATGAGGCCCAGCTCTTTTTTCAGTCCCAAATCGATCAAATCCCCCTGATCCCCGGAAAAACAAGGTGCCAGTCGGGATGCCCCTTTGTCGAAGATCCTTTGACGGCTCCAGACCGAAAATTTCCCCTTGAAATGATTGACCTATTTCCCTCTGGCGGAAGCGGTAGTTCTGATCATCACTAAACGGAGATTTCCCCGGGGGAATATTGCATATTATTACGAATTTATTTATAATTTTTTATCATGTAGAAATTAAAGGCACCCAGTCGTTTCATTCTTTAAATACTCCTATCTGTTTGGGAACACCCAACCTCATGGAGTTGCGGGGATTGAAAGTTCGAATGCGGAGTATTCCCTCCGAGTTCGATTTTTTATTTGTGGTTCGTCGAGGGCCATTAACCGTGTTTTTCATCCGTCGCGATCCGGAACAATACAGAAGAAATTCGGATCGATCGTTTTCCGGTCCATCCGGTCAAATATTTATACAATGTACATCGTTAAACCCAGGGAGACAGAGGTATGGGGAGAATGAAAACCGGAGCCAGAGTCATACTGCTGATATCAATTTCAATCATTCTCGCACAGCCGGTAGCATCCCTTTCCCTCAACGGATCGTCCGCGGAATATCCCTCAGGTATCAACAGGTCTTCCGTTTCGGGAGATCCCCGCGGATCGCACAGATCAGATTTCGAGATAATACATACGAATCCCAGGATAGAGTATCTGGCTTACCTTGGTGAAGGGGGGGCGGGATCTTCCCATGCCCCCCTGATCTCGGATTCGGGGAATTTATTCCTGGCGGCAAATTCCACACTGACGTGCTTCGACACGGACGGGATGATCCTGTGGTCAGCAAATCCCATGAACGGATCCGCCGGATCGATATCCGGTCCCGCCATGTCCGGGGACGGAGGGATCTTCGTTCTCGACTCCGAGGGATTCCTGCACCGTTTTGATCAGGAAGGCGGTCCAATTTGGAAAGAGAAGGTCCATGGCGGCGGTGAATGCTCCGACAGATTTCCGGTGATCAACGGGAACAGGATCTACATCACCGGCATAGACGGAAGGGTCGGATGCTACGATCTTGACGGGAGTGAGATCTGGACCAGAGATCTCGTCGGTTCCAGGATATCGAATCCGTCCGTCAATCAAAACGATACCGTTGCGGTATCATATGACGGGTCCGTATCGGGGATCGCATATATCGATCGGGACGGACAGTACATATGGAGGAACGAATCCTTGACGGCGTTCATCGGGGATCCCGTCATCGATGATATTGGCGGGATCATCTCCGTCATGGAATCGGACCTTCGCGGCCCTACACTTTCCAGGTTCCATTCAAACGGATCCCTTGACTGGATCAGGGAGCTCCCCTCCGGGAGCAGGGGAAAAATTCACCTTTCACTGGATTTTGGTGGAAATATCCACGCTGCTTCCCGATCAGGAATTATCACGACGTTCAACGTGAACGGCGGTGAGATATGGGACCTCCTCCTGACGGAGAACATAACCGGACCGTGCACATCCACTGCGGACGGTTATCTTCTGGTTCCCACGGAAAGCAGATTGATCGCGGTAAATGACAGGGGTGATAAGGCCGGCGAGGTCGGGACGGGAAATCCGATCGGTTCCTTGTCGATGATCTCCAACGGCACGGGGTACTGTGCATACGGCTATCTAATGAAAGCCGCGTTCACCATGAATCAGGCCAGCAGCCAGATCGAATACGCATCCGATCTGACGTTCGACGAGGATATGGATTACCGGATTGAAATGAGCGACATATTCACGGAGGGAGGATCCTCTGTAACCCATTACGGTCTGATCCCGGACGATGAGAACATCCTTTTCGAGATGGTTGACGCGGATTCCATGCTGATTTTCGGCTCACCCGATCACAGCGGTACCGCCGCGGCAAGGCTTTCAGCCGTAACTCCGGGTGAGGACGGCCTTTTTAACACGTCCGA
The DNA here is from genome assembly GCA_049472195.1 of Thermoplasmatota archaeon. Lineage (GTDB taxonomy): Archaea > Thermoplasmatota > Penumbrarchaeia > Penumbrarchaeales > Penumbrarchaeaceae > JBLIRG01. The sequence continues at coordinate 13,461 of JBLIRG010000059.1, read as the reverse complement.
TGACGTCTCCGCCCGATCAAATATCTTTCTCGTGGACATTCTCCCTGTCAACGATCCCCCGGTGCTTCTCAACGGGGACGATCTTCCGGATGCGGTGGTGGGCGAGGAGTACGTATACGAACTTACGGTCGATGATATTGATTCCGATCCCGATTACATGACGTTAATCATAACAACCGGAGAATGGCTGGGAGTGAAAGGGCGCTCGCTATATTCCGAAAGGGTTTCCAAGTCCACGGGACCGACACATATCGGTCTTCTTGTAACGGATGAAGATGGCGGTTCATCCGAGTACAACCTGGAGATAAATGTCGTGGGAGGAAATTCCCCCCCCTATGTGAGGGATTACAACTTCTATACGATGAAAGAGGACAGCACGATTACAATCGAGGTCGATCAAACCCAATCTTCGGCAGGCAGGAACGAGATATCGATCTGGGATGATGACGGCGATGACATAACCTACGAGATCGAACCCGGACCGGATATGGAACTCGTCCGAAAGCTCCCGGACTCTTTCGTTCTCAAACCCGTGCTCGATTTTTTCGGCGAGACCTACTTCGACATCATACTGTCCGACGGAACGGATCGGGACGAAACCAGACTGGAGGTCAACATATATCCTGAAGAGGATAATGTAAGGGATCTTGTGATCGTATTGGAGACCCCTGAAGACGAGGTAAAGAGCGGTGAGCTTACCGTGTTCAGGGCATATTTCAAGGACCCTGATGAGGGATCCCAGTACTCCGGCAATTACGATTTCAACTGGTACAGCGATCTGGACGGAAACATCGGCCACGGTGTTTCCATAGAGTCAATGCTTTCACCCGGGACCCACAACATTTCGCTTGTAGCCAACAAATACCACTCGGATCATCCGGACGTCGTGGCATATCTCGAGATCGATGTTGCTGGTGCGATCGATACCGGTTCGGGCGAACCCCTGAAATATCACGATGCGGACTCCAAGGGTGTGATGAAACAGACCTGGATTATCGTGAGCTTCATCCTGATCTCGTTCACGGTGATCCCCCTCCTTTTCGTCGGGGGGCAGGCCCTTTGGAACTGGCGCCACAAGAACATCATTCCGGAAAAAATGATGGCCGGGAGCCCCCGTTTCAGACGAATAGACGACAGAGGGGGCGGACCGGCATGAGGAGCGCTACCTGGGCGTGTCCGGTCATCCTTCTCCTTCTCGTTTCGGGGCCGTTCATGATATCGACATCTTCGTCGGGAGAAATTACACCTGTCGATATTTCCGGCGATGATCCGGCAGGAAACGGATCGAGAAGCGGAAGCGGAACAGGTGATATCAAGTACAGCCAGCCCGAGGTCGTGGATTATTTCAACGGCATCCACCAGGTTCGATACCTGTATCATCCCAACGGTTACGTGTACGGGATATTTCCCGATTACGAGGGATCCGATCACATCGACGGTTCGGATGATTACATAATGGTGACAATAGACGGCGAAAACCTCACAGAGGGAAACGAGGTCTACGTCAGACTGAACGTTTTCAAGAACCAGAGGTACGATTTCATCCCCCATGTCGAGGCCGGTCCGAACGGGGATATTTTCCTCTTCCTGTATTCGAATATCGATCTCGGCAGCTGGGGGGCCGGAGTCCTGAGATTCGAGATGGGGGAAGGCCCGTATCCCGTCGATCACGAGGTCCTGATGGACAGGGAGATCAACGGGATGCCCGGTGACATCTCCTTCCATTTCCTTGATGACGGAGCGCTGTTATCCTTTACCAATGAGAGCAGGCTAAGGGTGATCGATCTGTATCCTGAAGATGGATCCGTTTCCGATGATGGGGAGATTGATCTCGTTCTCGATCTTCCGCTGGCGGGGGATTCCAACCGGCCCATGGACATGGGATGCATGGAAAACATGTTGTGGATAGTGGAGCAGAGAAAGCGGGGAGAGGTTTGGATCTCATGGTATGACGCATCCCTTCATCCGATCGGTGAATCGCTTCTGCTGACCCTGCCCCCTCCGGTTGGAATGGACAACCTGATCCGGGGGGCCGTGATGGGTGACCGGCTGTATCTCTTTCTGTATATTGATCGGATCTCCCCCGATGTATACGTATCATTAATGAAAGTGATCATCTCATCCGACGGTTCGATACTGAAAAAGGAGGAGGATCGATCCGGTGGAAATGGAAGGGCCCGCGGATCGTTTCCGATCATTTCCGGATCCTCCGTCTGCCTGGTCACGATCAGAGATAACGTGCTGGGAATGGAGAGGTATGATCCGGATCTCGTGTTTGTCGAGTTCGTGAATCTGTCAAAGATATACTGGCTCCTGTATCCCATAATTGATGTTCGGGTTTATCGGGGGTATCAGGAGGTAATCGTAATTGCACTGGATCTCGATTGGATCATCGTCTCATTGGGCCTGTCCGGTTATCATCCCGAGACGATACCCCGGTACGGGACCATGTTCGTGGATGATCGGTTCACCATGGACGGCGGGAAACTCGATATTGCCGGAGGATTGTACATCGAGGGGACCGGCGAGGTGAGTCTGACGGATGTCAACATATCGGGTATGCAGATCATGAATTACGGAAACCTCGTCGTCAACGGTTGTTCCGCAGACACCGGAAGGGTCGAGATCCAGAATTTCAACGACCTGTCGATTCTGGATCCCCCCGCCAATATGAGCGTGATCAGTACCGGGGAGTTGTTGTGTTCCGGAAGCCGTTTCAGCGGTTGGGGAAAACCGTCATTCGAAATCAATGGAGGAAACGCAACCTTCGAGGGATTATTTTTCATAGGGGAGGGGATCCAGGATCACCCGAATCCATGGATATATGGAAGGAATTCAAGAGGGGGTGGACTGAGTTCCCTGACCCTGACGAACTGCACCTTTCGTGATATCGATACGATCCTTGAGGGGGACGATATACCGTTTTTCATCGATTCATGCAGGTTCGAGAATATAGAAACGGTATCGGATGACGGCGGGGTTCGGCTCATAAGGAATTCACATTTCTCCAATGTCTCGAATATCAATCTATTGTCCAGAGGAGAGGTCAGGATCGAGAACTCGACATTCGTGAAGTCCCGAGGGATATTCGGTTACCGGAGTCTCCCCGATAAACTCCAGATTACGATCGATGACTGCGCTTTCTCGGAATGTGCAGGCATCCTTTCAAGATTGAACGCGTACAGCAGACCGAGGGATGTTCATTTTACGATGTCCGGCTGCGTGATCAACCGATCCGATTACGTGTATGTACCCCAGAACATATATGTGACGATAGACGGGTGCCTGTTCGAAGGAGGGGATCGCGGGATTATCATAGAAGCATCCGACGGTTCCATCCGAATCGTGAACAACACATTCAGGGGCATGAACGTTTCCGTTGCGATTCTGGATTCACCAAGCGATTTCGATCCGGAGTATTTCATCATATCCTACAATACTTTTCTTGACGACAATGTCTCGATACGATATCTGGGATATCACAACGAGATCTACTCGGCGTATCATCTCGGCAATGATGAACAGAGCCTTCGGATCGTGGACCTGTTCATCGACTGCCGGTACAACCGATGGGACAGCAGGTCGCCTTCATGGGTGGCGGGAAAGATATCGGAGGGATGCTATTTCCTTCCTTTCTACGATCTCGAGGGGAGGATAGTCGAGACCGGCGACATGGACCTGGATCTGATGAACGACGACTGGGAGAGGGCGAACGATCTCGATCCGGAATTCTATTACGATCGATTCCTGGATCAGGACATGGACAGGTATTCGAACTACGAGGAGTACAGATCGGGCACGGATCCGAACGATCAGGATTCCAATCCTGCTGACAGGCTCAGGGTTCTGTTCGTCGTTCTCTTCGTGATTCTGATATTCCTGCCCCTGTTGATCCTTATGATAACCGGTGTCTGGGCGTATCCGGAGTGGAGAAGGAGGAAGAGGCTGAAATTCTACAACTATTACACGGAATACTCCGGGATGAGGAAGGATTACGAGAAGAAGGCAAAGGAGCTCGAGCTCAGGAAGAGCGTGAACGATCTCAAGGAGCTGCTGGCGAGGGATCAAAGACATAAGGAGCCGAAAAATGCGGATGATCCCAGACCGGAAGAGGGGGTGGACCGCGGATGAAACCGGTAATATCCGTTCGGGGGCTGAGAAAGACCTACGGGAGGGTGACCGCTCTTGACAACGTGGACCTCGATATATACGAGGGGGAGATCCACGGGCTCTTCGGCGCGAACGGAGCCGGGAAGTCGACGTTCATCAGGGTTGTCACGGGGATCACGGCCCCGGATTCCGGATCCATTGAGGTTCTCGGAATGGATGTGGTCTCCGATCATGATACGGTGAGAGGGCTGTGCACGACCATAGTCGAGATCCCGATGATCCCTCCCGAGATGATCCTCTATGATATTCTGGCATTCTACTGCAGGGTTGCCGGGATAGTGGAAGACGATATCAGAGAGAGGATCGCCGAGGCGGTCTCCGTCACCGGGATCGGGGACATAATGTTCAAGAAGTTCGGAAAGATGTCACTGGGACAGCAGCACAGAGTGGAGGTGGCCCGCGGAATAGCGACCGCGGGCGATCTTCTCATGATGGACGAGCCGTTCATCGGCATCGATATAGGCACGAAGAGGGAGCTGAAGAACTATTTCAGGTCCTGGGTGAGGGAGAAGGATGGAAGGGGTGTTGTCTTCACCTCGCACAATCTCCTGGAGAACGAGAACTTCGTCGACAGGCTGACGTTTATCAAGAACGGAAGGATAGTGGAGACGGACAGGCTCAGCGCCTTCAAGACAAAATACCTCAAGACCAGGTTCTCCATTGAAATGGATGACATCGAAAAGGGTGTTGACCTGATCAATGAGATGAACCTGGGAGCCATCGAGAGCCAGGAAGGTAACTCCCTGATCATCCAGCTTCAGGACGAGGAGATGATAAAGAGGATCAATCGGGAGATGGCGCTTCGAGGTGTCTGTGTGGAGCAGGTTGTCAGGCTGGGCAACATCGAGGAGATATTCTCCACCCTGACGGAGGTGGAATCGTGATAGATAGAAGCACCTACCCCTTCTACCTCACCATGCTCCGAAAGGACTTCCATTCGACGTTCATTCCGGCCCTGAAGGGATACATCACCGCAGGTATCCTGATCTGCACCCTGCTGTTCGGTGTATTTTTTTACGCATTGATGTCGCAGAACACACCGGTGACCTTTTACGATCCCAACGTGGACAGGTTCCAGTACGATTTCCATAAAGATGCCCCGGACGACGTGATCGTGATCGATGAGGAGGTGGTGGAGATCGATTACATCTTCGATGGAGTGACCATCACTTCCTTCACGATAAGCATGATCCTTTTCCTGATATTCCTGATCAACTGGGCCGTTATATACGGACGTCTGTACGAGAAGATCAGAAGGAACGGAGCGCTGAGGACGATCACTCTTTATTCCGTGCGGATGGAGGACCTCATGACATCCAAATCACTGAACGGTCTTCTGTTTGCCAACATCCTCTATTTAATCTGCATCGTACCCGTCGCCGTTCTTCTGCTGTTCTTCGGCGTCGATTTCTTCAGCCTGCTGGCCTTTTCTGTCCTGCTGGCTCTGGTCATGTCCCTGATCGTCATTCTCGGCCTGTCCATGACGGGATTTGCGATGAGGTATCGGGTGAAGGGATTCATGATCGGAACCTCGCCTTCAACACTGGTGCTGATGGGATTTTTCTTATTGTCGACCAATATCATAGTCACATCCATAGCCAGGTACCTCTACGCCTGGTTCAGATGGGAATACACCCGACCGTTCATAGCGAATATAATGTATATATCGCCCTTTCATTTTCTCGGAAGGTCCTTCAATTTCCTGATACACGGGGATCCCATGAGCCCGTTTGATTTCCTCTGGATATTCTATTTCATACCGCTTATTATCGTCGGATACAGGTCCTTCAGGGGAGTGTATCCGGATCTGTTCATCAAGGAGACGGCATGATGAGATCTACTGGAGAGAATAGCATGAGAATCGGGTGGTCGGGATTTGCATTGACAATATTGGCTTTCCTGATCATGCCGGCCGCCGGTTCACTGGTGATTCCCGCAGGATCGTCCGTCATGGAGATCGCCAGGGCACCGGGGCAGGATTCTCCTCAATGGCCTTCCCTGGGAGGGGGGCCTTCCAACGACAACAGGGTTGCTTCGAACTACTCGTTGCTCATGCCGGTCATAGCCTGGAACGTAACCATTGGGGATCAAGGGACTTTTCCGGGATCGGTCGTGATCGATGCGGACAACGATATCGTTCTCTCCTCCGGGAGAACGATCTATCGGTTTGATGACAAGGGATCCCTGATATGGAAGAGGGAGATCCTCAACGTGAAGAACGATGAGGAACCATCCGTACCGGCCCTGGATTCGGCGGGAAATATATACTCGGTGCTCAGGAACGGAACGCTGTTGTCCCTTCATCCTGACGGATCTACCAGATGGTTTCTCGATCTGGAAGATTATTCGATAGACACATGGATAGGACCTCCGGTGATCAGCAATGACGTATTGTACTATGCCGGAAGCACGGGGCGGGTCCATGCGGTTGACACCAACGGATCCCTGATCTGGAGGCATCCTCTGCACAGGTCGGCGATCGGCTCGGTAGCCGTATCCGGATCGGGATTGATCGCGGTTGCCTCGACCGATGAAGAAAGGGAATTGTTACTGCTGGATGGAGAGGGCAATCAGATATGGGCCGTGGGATTCCCCGAATATGAAACAGCCTCCCCGCCATCGTTTGACGGCGATGGCAACGTATATGTTTCACTCAATGATGATCACAGGGGATCAGTTGTGCGTTCATACCATCCGAACGGAACCCTCCGGTTCGAATCCGTCAAGCTCGATACACTGTCCCATGATCCCGGAGACATCAGGAAGGGGCTGACAATAGCCGGGAACGGGGATCTGATACTGGCCCAGACCAACGGATATATCGCCAGGATGCGCGGGAACGGCATGGTGCTGTGGGAGAACTTCTACGAAGGCAGGAAGGACTATTCGGCATCCGTGGGGTCCGACGGAACCATGATCGTGCCACGCGGCGACAGACTTCTCATGATCAATCCCGACGGCTCCCTCAAGTCGACGGTGCCCGCATTCGCATATACCCGGGCTGCGGCGTTTGATGCGAACGGATCCGGGTATCTACTAGACAGGGAGCACGGGGTTCTGACAAGGATAGATATGATCCCCAATCCCCCGCCCGTCCCAGTTCAGAACCCGTCCGATATCACGTTCGATGAGGACACCTTTCTCTACCTGGAAACCGAGGATATGATCGAGGATCAGTGGACGGATCCCATCGAGGTTTCAATCGAATCGGACGGAGATGTTCTATCCCTCGAAAAGGATCCCTCGAGGGATCGATGGAAGATGACGGCGGAGGAGAATTTCCATGGAAACGTGACCGCCAGGTTCATAATATCCGATACCGGACCTGACATGGTCCGGGGAACGGAGGACGATCCGGTCGTGATCGGAAATGAATTCCATGTAAATGTGACCGCGGTCAACGATCCCCCGGATGTCGAGGAGATCGGAACCCTGATGTTGGTAGGAGAGAACCGATACAGCATCCTGATCAATGCTACGGACATCGATTCTGATGACGATTACCTCACCTATACATTTCGATCTTCGTACATTGAATGGGCATTCCTGATCGGGAACATCCTGATTCTGGAGCCTGCCTACGATCAGGATTACTATTATGATGGAATTACTGTGTCGGTCAGGGACGATCTGGGGGGCGAGACCGTCATCGATGTTGATATCAGGGTGGATCCCCCCAATCTGCCCCCGGAGGTGGAGGTGGATGACGGCAGGATAATCATGGATGAGGATCGGGTGGAGATCGTCGATGTTGGAACGAGATATTCCAGCACCATAAGGATCTCTGATCCAAACGACGATCCGGTTTTCTTCAGTTTCATCGACGGACCCCATATACGCGTGGTCGATACGGGTGAGGATCATATTGAGCTCGTCCCCGAGAAGGACTGGTACGGTTGGACAAATTTCACCATCCACCTGGACGACGGGGTAAATGAGGCCGAATACCCGATCCAGGTATGGATTACGTCGGAAGAGGATCCGGTCAGGGACCTGAGCATATCGTTATCTCCCGGGTCCGGGGAATTGACCGATCTGGACCCTGTGACCCTTCAAGCCGACTACACGGATCCGGACGGGGAGGGGGAATATGTCGAGATCGAATGGTATTCGAACATATCCGGCTACCTCGGGGAAGGCCCGACGCTCAATGTGACCCTTGAGAGCGGATACCATACGGTAGAGGTCACGGTCTCCCGCCGGTACTCGAACAATCCCCAGTATGCACAGGTAATGATATTTGTGGCCGATTACAAAGAGGAGGCGGGAGACGGCCCGGAGTACAGCGATTTCGATGATGTGGGGGAGATGGGTGAGACCTTCATCATAGGAGGCGCGCTGTATCTTCTCATTCTTATCCTGCCGGCGGCTGCCGTGGCGATCCACAGGATCAAACTTCGTAAGAGCGGGTTGACAGGCCGAAAGGGAACCTTAACTGACGATGGCCCGGACGCTCCGGCTCAGGGAGGTGGTCTGGAATGAGGGTCCCGGCAGCCTCTGTCCTGATCCTTTTCACCTTGCTGGCATCGTCTTGCGTTGTCTTTTTCCAGGATGATCTGCAGGATGACACGCGGTCAATTATTGGCGCATCGGCAACCGGCTCCCCGGAGATGGATCATTACGCTTCATCGTCCAGGAGTGGGAGCTCACCCGGTATCGCGGTGACCATGCCCGTTCAGATCGAGGAGCCGGGCAGATACACCGGGTCGATCATCCATCCCAACGGAGCGTATTATTCATTCATTCTGACGGAGAGGGATTCCATTTATCTTACCGCGGAGGTCTATGACAGCAAATGGGATCTCCGGGGTGCGGCGGAATCCGATATCGGGATATTGTCGGTTCATTCGGCGGATATGAGATTCCACCTGATGGATGACGGCAGGATATCCGGGCTGATCTGGGCCAGGAACGAGGACTCGAATTACGATTATTACCTGGCGGAGATCACGATAGGAGAGGATCCGGAGGATATCGGGATCTCTCTGAACAATTTTGGCACCGCTTTTCCAGAAGATCCGGAGATCGGGAGTATCAGATTCGCGGATCTGGAGGGTGGTCCCGTCGTGTGTTTCGCGGATGATTCGGAAAATCTGTATTATATTTTGGATTTCAAGGTAGATGGATCAAATGGCGGCAGCTACATATCCGGTGAATATCCGGGTGAAAATGATTTCATCTTAATGGATTTCCTGAGCGATGGGGAATTTCTCTATACGATTTATCAGGGGCCCGGAGGCCGGATCCGTATGACAACCCGGGATCACGATCTTTCGACCGTTCGTGAGAGGGATTTATACACTCTTCCTCCCGGCACCGGATTTGATAATTACCTTTATGCCGATATGGTTGATGACGAGCTGATGATCTGGCTGTACATCGATCAGATCAGAGATTATCACTACTCCTCGATAAGATGCCTGGTCTTCGATACCGACGGTGAACTGAAAATGGATCTGGGAGATCCCCTGGAAAGGGATGGGTACCGGAATTCGGTCCTGAAACCCCTGATCCAGGGAGATGACGTTTTCTATCTGGATGATTTTGATATGAGAGTATATCGCATGGATGCGGGCGGATCCATGTCGTTTTTTATGAACGCCACATCGATCCCATATGATCAGGAGATAACCTGGATGGATGTCAGGACCTACACGGGAGGGACGGATGTCGTCATGAGAGATTCCGGCGGCGGTTATGAATATGGTTTCTCCTTGTTCGAAGAGGGAGCAATCCCCGAACTGGGGATCTATCAATTGGATCATGAACTGCATTTGAACGAAGATGAACTTCACTATACCACCGGGATCGAGATAACCCGGAACGGGAGCATCGGGATGGATTCCTCCAAGCTGGTTTTGAACTCCCCATTCTACGATGCACAGCTGGTCAACAGGGGAAAGATAACTGCCGTTGACTCGGAAATAATCGTTCGGGAGGAACTTGTTGATTGGAGATACAGGGATAATGACATCAACGAGGGAAGGATGGAGTTCATCGGCTCGATCGCGGATATGAGGTTGGAAAATCACGGGGAATTGCTTATCAGACCGGCGGATGGATCCGGCGGCGACGCGGTGGATGCTCTGGAGTCCATGGTCAAGCTGATGGACGGGACCGTGATAGTTGAGGGCGCTCTCTTCTCCGATATGAATTATACCGGCACCGGTCAGACCCCGATCCGGATGACAGGCGATCGTTCCTCTTCCGATTTCGGGAGGCTCGAATTCCTAAACTGCACTTTTCGGGATGTTGCGGGGATCATATCCTGCAACTACTGCACCGTCGGATTCATCGGATGCGATTTCATGGACACCTATCAGATTGCCGGATCGTATTCGATCGATAAGATAGAAAACTGCACTTTTCACAACTCGACCGGGCTGTTAATGAACATGGACGGTGAATTCAACGTCAAGGATTCGTCGTTCAACGACTGCGGCGATCTGTTCCGCAGCTACGGACCAGATATCGGTTGTATTATCGAAAGATCCAGATTCAATCGGGTGGATGAAATTCTGTTAGAGGGAGTGGAAACTTATTACGGACTGGAAGATATGAGTTACCTCCGGGTGTCGGAATGCACTTTTGAAGGATTCGATACGGCCTTATACGTCCGGGAGAAGGGCTCGGTCATGATCGAGAACTGTTCGTTCATCGGCGGAAACCAGGCGGTGTGGATCGGCGACTATGTGGACATGGTGGACATACGGAACAACTCCTTCACCCGAAACGACGTTTCCATCTTCCTGGCTTTCTTCGGCCTGGTGGACGGGCCTTTCACCCTCAGGGACAACCTCTTTGCGGACAACAACGGATCGATATTGTACTTCGGCCACAGCGAGGACGGCGACACCTATTTCGATCCGTATTTCGAGGAGGATATCCTCGCGGATTACGACTCCGATCTTCTGGACTGCAGGTACAATATATTCGATTCCCGAAATCCTGCCTCCGTTGCGGGAACCCTTTCCCGTGACATCTATTTCCTTCCCTATTACACGACCGATGGAAAGATGATAACGACCGACGACGATGACCTCGACGGCATGGATGACGGGTGGGAGAAGAGGAACGGACTTGATCCGTCCTTCTATTTCGACAGGTATTACGACGGGGACAAGGACCGCTTCTCGAATTATCAGGAATGCCTCGCGGGATCGGATCCCGGCGATCAGGATGACGTCCCGAACGATCCCCTGCGGACCCGGTTCCTGATCCTCAGCATCCTGTTGATCATAATACCGATCAGCCTCGTCTACGCCGGGGCATATTACTTATATGCCAGACGGTTGAACCGGGAGCTTCGGTTCAAGGAGAAGCTTCGTAGATACGGGACAGCCCGGAGATCAGGGTCGGCCGAAAAGAGGCCGGAGCCAGCTGTATCGGAGGACGAGACGGGGAGATCAACGGGTCTTCCAAAGGTACCTTCCGCTCCGGCCGAATCCGCCGGGGGGGACGAGGTGAGATCCGAAGGCAGCACAAAACGGGATGACGGGGAGGTGTTGAAATGAAAATCCTCCTGAGCACGAGGGGCCTTTGCCGGAACTTCGGACCGATCAAGGCCCTGGATATGGTCGACCTCGATCTTCACGAGGGGGAGGTTCACGGTCTTTTCGGAGCCAACGGCGCGGGAAAATCGACATTCATCAGGGTGGTGACGGGAATAATTCCTCCGGTCTCCGGCAGTATCGATCTAATGGGGATCGATGTGGTTTCGGACCCGGTGGGGTCGAGGGAATATGCCACGACGATCGTGGAGATACCAAAACTCTATCAGAACATGAATCTCTACGAGCTTCTTCGATTCTACTGCCAGTTCTCGGGAATGGAAGACTCCGCCGTCGACGATCGGATCCTGGAGGCGGTCGATATCACCGGCTGCTCGGATATCGCGTTCAAGAAGTTCGGCAAGATGTCCCTGGGACAGCAGCACAGGGCGGAGGTTGCGAGGGCAATAGCGACCGCCAGGAACATCCTTTTCATGGACGAGCCGTTCATAGGCATTGACATAACCACCAAGATGAACCTCAAGAGGTTCTTCTCCGAATGGGTAAGGAACGAACCCGACAGGGCGGTCCTCTTTACCTCCCACAATCTCCTGGAGAATGAGGGATTCGTGAACCGCCTTTCCTTCATAGAGAACGGGAGGATCGTCGAATCGAACAGGATCGATCATTTCAGGAGAAAATACCTCAAACCCAGATATTCCATCGAGGTGGACGATGTTGCCGGGGGAATAATCGCCCTGCAGAATATGAACGGCATCAGGATCGAGAAGTTCGAGGGCGACATCATCTTCATCGAGATATCGGGCGATGCCCGGGTCATGGACGTAAACCTGAGGCTGGCGGAGAGGGAGATCGGGGTGCTTCAGATGACCAGGATCGGCTCCATGGAAGATGTATTCACCGCCGTATCGGAGGTGAAAGTGTGAACAGACGGAGCCTGCGTTCGATATGGTCCTTGTACAGGAAGGATATCAGATATTCCCTGTTCATCGTATTCATAGCCCTGTTCATCTACCAGACATGGGGACTCCCCATGAACGTTGCGGGCGGGTGGTTCGGCCTCGGTAACGAATATATCACCGCGAACATGGACAACCCCGATAACGACAGGTACGTCTATTCCTCCTACGAGGATATCCACGGCGAGATCGATGACGACGGCGGATCGGATGACTTTTACCTTGACGATCCCGAGGATGCCATTCGTCCCATACCGGGTTATCACGGGGCCACACCCCTGGTCTATATTCTGCCGACGATCTTCTTGTATCCGATCCTGTTCCTGGTGGTTTTCGAGTCCCTGAACTACAGCAGAGAGACGTCATCGGGATCGATCAGAACGCTGTTCAAGTACAGGGTGAGCATGAGGGAGATAATGATCTCCAAGCTCGGATCCACACTGACGGCCGGGGTGGCGATCTTCGCCATGACATTCATGATCTTCTTCGTAATCGCGCTTACCTTCGGGATGTATGTGATCGAAACTGCAGCGATAGGGATTGCGGTGATACTCTTCCTGATCGGAAATTACGCCTTCTTCTATTCCCTTTCCGCCATCATAATGTATTTCAGGGGGAAGGGCCAGATCGCCGGGCCCATGACCCTCATGGCGGTTGGAAATATGGTCCTGATCACGCTGACTGAGAGCGTCATATGTTTATTTGCACTCCTTCTATCCGGGATCAACGGCACGGACTATTCGAGACCCGCCCTTGCGAATCTGATGTATTTGAGCCCCTACCATTTTCTGGGCAGGTTCATCAATTTCGTCATGCTCGGA
>JBLIRG010000058.1:0-19517 GCA_049472195.1 Thermoplasmatota archaeon | reverse complement strand
AGCGGCTCGCGCCCGGGGCGCGGATCTTCGGCCTCGCCCCGGACACGAACTTCAACAATGCGTTCCGCAGCGCCGCGCGCCGGGCCCTGATGCAGGCCCTGTACCAGTGGCAGCTGTCCGGCTACCCGTGGCAGGACGTCTACCAGCAATTCGCTGCCGGCGAGGATTTCGGCAAGGGATCCTCCCGTGAGCATGCAGCAGCGGCGCTCAAGGAGCTGGGCATAAAAGCGGTATTTGCAAAGTCGATCGCACCGATAATGAAAAGGAACCTTATCAACATAGGGATATTCGTTTACGAGGATCCGGATCTTCCGGACGCATGTTCCGATAAGGACGCGGTGAGGGTAACGACCAATAGTATCGAGAACAAGAAGAAGGGCTGGAAATCGGAGCTGAAACCGCTTCCGGCATTCATGGAAAGGATCCTCGAGAGCGGTGGGATCATGCCGATCCTGCTCCGCAACGGCGGGCTTTCATCGTTCGCCAGACCAATACAAGAAGAGGACGAGGTCAAGGAGGTTGGTGGTATGAAAATCTTCCAGGCGTATGACAAGTACGTGGATACGGTAGTGGAACAGCTGGAGAGGGGGGAGGTTCTGTGCGGACCCTTCGACACGACATACGGCTTGTTCGCATCGATCAGAAGGCCGGATGCGGTGAAGAAGATATACAAACTGAAGAAGCGGAGCGATAAGATGCCCCTTACCCTGATCGTACCCAGAAGAAAGTTCGGACATTATGCGGAGATCCCCGACAGGATCTCCGATCTCCTCGAGACGAAACTCAAGGGCCCCATATCCATCATTCTGCCAAAAAAGAAGAACGTGGTCCCGGATTATGTCACATCCGGACTCCCCACAGTGTCACTGGCTGACGGGGAGAACCTCTTCATGAGAATGGTCATGGATAAGGTGGAGCTTTGCGGAACATCCGCTAATATCTCGGGCATGCCTCCGCCCTCAACTCTGGCAGGAGCCCTTTCCCAGCTGGGTGATGAGCTGAACCTCGTTGTCGACGGCGGACCCACATTGTACAGGAAAGGCCACACCGTTCTCGATCTTGCATCCGATCCCCCAAAGCTCATCAGATCCGGACCTTATGAGACCAAGAAGATCCTCGAGCTGTTCCCAGAGATGCTTGGAGACCGCATAGAATCCCTGCCCGAGGAACTTGTGGACGGAAACTCGGTGATCGATCTGTCACCGGAGGTGGATATAACGGCCACCTCCAGGGGAGATTAGATCGGGAAAATCTTTAACTGGATCGGATCATTTTCCGAGAGAGGGGAGAACATGAGCGGTCTCAGGTTGATCTCGTGGAACGTGAACGGCATCAGGGCGGTCCATAAGAAGGGTTTTCTGGACTGGCTTTCTTCGGAAGATCCCGACATATTATGCATTCAGGAGACCAAAGCCAGTCCTGAACAGCTCCCAGCGGACCTGTTGGAGTTCGGGGACTACCTGAAATATTTCTCGTCAGCCGAGAGGAAGGGATACTCCGGTGTGAGCACCTTTACAAAGATCGAACCCAGGGAGGTGGAGTACGGGCTGGGCATCGACAGGTTCGACAGTGAGGGTAGGACGCTCATACTGCATTTTTCTGATTTCATCCTGTTCAACATATACTACCCCAACGGGAAGAAGAATGCAGAGAGGCTGCAGTACAAGATGGATTTCTACGACGCATTCCTGGAAAAGGCTGAATCATACAGAAATCAGGGTAGAAATATCATCGTATGCGGTGATGTCAACACCGCCCACAAGGAGATCGACCTTGCCAGACCGAAGGAGAACGAGAACATATCCGGTTTCCTCCCGATCGAGAGGGAATGGATCGATAAATTCCTGTCAAAGGGTTACCTGGACACATTCAGGATGTTCAGATCCGAAGGAGGAAAATACTCCTGGTGGGACTACAAGACCAGGGCAAGGGATCGGAACATCGGTTGGAGGATCGATTATTTCTTCGTTAACGAGGAATTCGGGGACAGGATTTCCGATGCGTTCATTCTCGATGATATTGCAGGATCTGATCACTGTCCGATAGGAATCGCGATGGATCCGTGATCTGACCTTCGGTTCAGATCCGGCGGATTCTGTCGGCAATATCAGAATCCCAGGCTGTCCGCCTGTTTTTCAATATGTTCCACATGCTTGCAGATTGCCACCTGGTCCTTGTTCCTGATGTTCATCTTCCTCATGTCCTTCTCGCTCATGTATATGAAGTCATGGTCGTTCTTGGCGGCCCCGATCCGGTAAGCTCTCAGGACAGCATGCTTTTCGTGGTGTATCATGTCCATCTTGTCTCCCACTCGGATCTCCAGAAGGTCCATCAGATTATCGGGAATCAGTACATTTCCCTCCATCTGCATAGTTTCGCTCTTGACGTGCACCTTGTGCGTACTGAAATACTCGTCCGCAATCCTGCTGTCGATCTGATCGAGCTTACCGAATACCTTCACCTTTATCTCGTGTTCGGAGATCCAATCGTGTTCGTGAACCTCCTTTGCGATCCTCTTAGCGGTCTTGTGGTCAAGCCCCATTGTCTCGAGGGATTCCACGATCTTAGAACGCTGGAACTTCTCCACGGTCCCGTCTTCCTTTCTAACCCTGACCGACACATCAATTCCTCCTTAATCTTCAATAAATGTTTCGAGCACTGATCCGGGTACTCGATTGATAAATATGGGATTGAATGGTATTTGATATTTGCTGATTTCAATGGGTTCGGGGACCAATAAATATCACGAATGAACGATTTTGATACCATATGATGGGTTTTAAGGGTAAAAATAGGATGAATGATGGATCAAGAGCTCTACATGCGATCATTTTCGCCTTTTTCCATTGTAGGGCGGAAGCGCGGGCAGAACAGGTCCGTGATATATATCTCCCTTCGGGAGAGAGGGTCGTGGCTGATACATCCTTATCTTTCTGAACTGTGATCTACTATCCGACCTGATCCTGTACAGGACAAGTGATACGATGATCAGCATTCCCAGAAGCAGAACCACCAAGAGACCGATGAACAGATTTAGATAAAGGCGGTCATTGTCGTCCCGGAGGGTATCCGTTGTTTGTGGACCTCCCCCCTCTCCTCCCGAGGCATCATCGACCAGATCCCCGGTATCGTTGAGGGGCAGGACAAAGACGACGATCTCTGATGATCTCAAAACGCTGTCTCCGGTATCGACCGTGAGCCAGATCAGATTCGCTCCCTCGTCCAGCGATACATTTTCCAACCTCACTCCCGTCCCAGAAGGATTTCCGTTGATGAACCAAAGCAATTGGAGCGAGATTCCGTCCCTGGCCGTGTCTCCGTCAACCTGACCGGTAAAATTCCATTTGTCCTCGACGTATCCGATCGATCGATTCTCGGGAGAGAGGATCGACACGCTGATCCTGCTGCCGATATCGTCAACGATAGTGACCGGCACTTTCAGGGTCGCTTCCCCACCTCTTCCATCCACGGCAGTGACGGTTATCTCGTAATCACCGACCATCGTCTCGTCCGGGATCAGTCGTATATATCCGGAGAAATCGAAATGATAGTTGTCCGGATACTGAATTCCGGGGATGACCTCGGCAATATCGCTCGATACGTAAACCCGATCGCCGTCGAAGGGATCCCAGGCCGAGAACCAGACCACGTTCCAGCGGTTGGTTGTCAGGACCACCTCCCCGGTTTCATTCAAGATCGGAGGATCGTTGATCTCGTTCACCTTGACCACGACGGTAATGTAATCACTGCCAATCCCGTCGGAAGCCCTGATGTGGATCATCTCTTCTCCGTACCAGTCATAATCCGGTATGAAGTGCAACATGGATCCGGATCTCACGGAACTTACATTGCCTGCCCCAAATATCGTATAATCCAGAACGTCCCCGTCGGGATCGAAGAAGAATTCGGATAGATCATACTGCCCGCTGGCTCTATCCTCGGTTGTTTCTATTATGAGATCACGATCAAGCGTTGAAATCGGAGGCGTGTTGGATATCTCGAATTCGAATGAGACCGAATCTGATTCATCCACCTCATCGCTTACGGTGACCGAAGCCGACCAGACATCTCCCTTTCTCGTCATACCGCCCGGGAGTACATATGTTGAATTCCACATCCCGGATTCGGTCAGGACGACCTCTCCGTTCCTGATCCAGGATACATGGTAGTCCAGATCCATGTCCGGATAATCCACATCCCACGCGGCGCTGATTATCTCCAATGTTACATCGGGTACGGTAGTGGGATTTTCCGGACGGATGGATATTGTCGGTCCCTTTGGGATCGAATTATGCACGAGAAGTCCATCTGAGGGATAATGATATTCCGAGGAGAACCCGAGAGAGTCAACAGCCCGTGCCCTGAACTGCCACAGACCGATGTCGGTGTTCTCGTCGGTGGTGAAATTGAACCTGAATCCATCGGTTTGACAAACGGATTCGCATGGATCCCACCGGATCCAATCCTCATCCTCCGGTCCCCTGTATTCCATATACGGTGAGATGCACTGGACGGGATCGATATCATCATGTATCCTGATCCTGATCTCGGTCGACTCCGATCTTATCAAGGATGGGGCGGGGAGGTATTCGATCAGATCGATTTTCGGGGGTGAATTCGGTTCCAGACCCAGATCGTAAATGACGGGGACCTCTCCCTCATCATCACGGCTGAGTTCCAATTGAATGCGCAGCCTGGATATGTTGATGTCAAGATCTCCAAGGACTCTCCCTTCCCACGATAAATACGTCTTACCGTCGGTTTTCCCGACCGGATCGAATTCTTCCATTGAAAATCCAGGCAGGGGTGATCCGTTTTCATCGAGCAGCCCGGCTCTCACACCTTCCTCATTACCGACAGACATGTTCAATGTCAGGATATCCGGCCAACCCTTTTCAGTCTCGATGATCTTCGTGATCATCGATCCCGTTTCGGATCCCGGGGGTAATGTAATCGATCCGTTCGGTTCCGAGAGATCCGAGATCAGTATGTTCCGATCGTTATCAAGATCGTCCACGAAGGGAAATCCGGTGGTGTAGTTCACCGCCATTTTGGAGATACCGGGCATGTTCCGATCCAATCCATGGAACTCCATCCTGATGGTGAGAGGATCGGGTCCGATCGATCCGCTCCAATCCTCGTCGATTTTCAGGACCCTGTCGAAACTCCTTCCCTGAATGTCTCCTCTTCCCAGAAGGTCGGAATTCATTGAGACGGTGTCATCGTTAACAGGAGCATCGGTCCTTCCGTTGATCAGCGTGATGAATAGTGATCGGTTTTCACCTGTAATGCAGTTGATGCCTATATCATTCCACTGCAGGAGGGCGGGAACGCACATGGTGGGAATTTCCACCGAGAAGTTCGACCATCCGCTTCCGATCCTCCTCACGACCAGATCAGACATGGTCATCGACGAAGAGAAGTATGATACGAGGCCTTCACCCCGCGATATGACCGGGAGCGAGGCTCCTTCATCATCAATAACGAGCCTGTCATCCCATGCAAGCCACGTCCGTCCTTCATCGGTGGAATAGATAATCGATAGTTCGGATTCGGAGTCGGCAACGCCAAGGAGAATGAAGTCCTCGGCGGTCACCGCCGCGGAGAAGGACACTATTGTCCGGTTCGGGTCCATTCCGAAGAGAACCTCGAGATCCGACCAGAATATGCCGTGATTGCTGGATGAGGTGTGGAATATGGATGTATCGTTGGCCCAGAAAAGGTGCACGACACCCGATACGGACACGGTCTGTATGCCGCTGGCACCTGATACGACCGGTCTGATGATCCCGCTTTCATCCCAGGAATTTCCATCGTCGACGGAAGTTATCATCCGAACGTAATCCTTTCCGTATGATTGGCTCTCGCTCTCCTCGATGAATATGGATATTCCTTCGGATCCGGTGATATTCACATCCACCATGGACACGGATTCGCACGATCCGGATGGGATTATCTTGTCGTACTTGATCCAGTCATTTCCGTCGAACCTGAACAGTATTCCTTGTTTTACGATATCACGATATAGAAGTACATAGAGGTTGTTGCCGACATCCATCGTCGAGAACTCCTTTGCATAGCCGCCGACAAGCTTCTTCTCCTTGGAAGATCCGATGTCCATCCATCTGTTTAAGGGTCTCGATTTGACGAAATGGTCGTTGTCATCGGGTTTTTCCTCATGGATCGTGGTGTAGAATGCGAACAGATCCCCGTTCCATATATGGAGCCCGGTTATCATGCCGTCGCATTCCTCGGCTGCTACTTCGACCGGGTCCGACCAGGTGATGCCGGAGTCATTTGAGTAAACGATGGATACTATCTTGTCCTTGCCGTCATCCCGGCTGAATATGAAGAATATTTCATCACCGAATGTTGCGATATTGTCTGCGGTGACTGCGCGGTCGTCACAAAATTCAGGTACGGTGCCGATCCTGGTGAGGACGCCGGACGTGTTCATCCTGGCCGTGAGGCTGCCGTCGATAATCACGCCGTCGCCGGAGATCAGATATCCGCTGAGATCCATTGCGGAAAGAACCTCTATGGTTCTATTCGCGGTTTGGCCGTCGACCTCGACAGGATCGCCCCGATGATTGATTTCCGAATCATCGGATATCTCGGGGTATATTCGGATATCTGTTATTTTCCGATCTCCCGTATCAGGGGATCCCGCTGCGGATACCGCGGATTGAAAACAGATCAACATCAGGGAGAGAGCGCATATGGTCTTTCTGTACTTTGTAACATCCACGAATATAATTTAATGGAAATTGAATATAATGATTCCGTTCATATTCTATACCCCATAGAATTTGAAATTACATTGAAACGATCCGTGCCAGGATAATTGTGATCTCGAGATAGTGACTCGCAATGCCCGATAACCGCAAACTAGAAAAAACAATATCCGGCTACATATCCGGAGGCTGAACGTTGGCTGCCGGTTCAGGAAGATTTCATATTCTGGTTGCTCTGATCCTGATCTCCTCACCCATGACCTGGATAATGGTCCATGCTGCTGATCATGACATTGAACAAGGCGGAATGAGCGGATCAGCCGGTTACTTCGGCTCGGGTCCCTGGAATCGGACCGAATGGTCGGGATACCGCAACATGAACGATACGCTCAACGAGATGAGGTGGTTCGGCTCGACATTTCCCGGTATCTGCAGGATGTACAACCTTTCGGACATGTTCCGGCACCCAAATGGCTCACCGAGGTACACGAGCGAGGGGAGGACCTTCTGGGGCCTGAAGATATCCGACAATCCGGCGGTTAACGAATCCGACGAGCCAGAGGTGCTGTACATATCACTTACTCATGCAAGGGAATGGATCTCGCTCGAGGTCCTGATGTACTTCATCAATTATCTTTTGAGGAATTACGGGTTCAACTCGACCGTTAACGATATTGTGAACAATACCGAACTCTGGTTCATCCCCATAGTGAATCCGGACGGGTTCCAGGAATCCATCGATCGGGACGATTTCAACAACTCCAACGGGATGTCGGGATGGAGGAAGAACAAGAACGAGACCAACGGGATCGATGGTTTTCAGAATTACGGAGGCGCTTACGGGGACGGGGTCGATCCGAACAGAAACTTCGGATACATGTGGGGTGGGCCGGGTGCTGACACCGATCCGGAGGGGGTTACATATAGAGGTCCGGGGCCATTTTCCGAAGCGGAGACCCAGATCATAAGGGATCTGGCAGAATCGAGGAATTTCTCATCGGGTTTGTCATACCACTCCTACTCTGAGGTCATCCTGTTCCCGTGGGGGCATACCTATGATCTTCCACGGGATTACAGCATGTTGAACAAGATAGCGACCAGGATGTCCGATTACAACGGTTTCACGCCCATCCAGGGCGTGACCCTTTATCCCACCAGCGGAGATTTCGTCGATTACATGTACGGAACATTCGGCGTACCGGCCTTTACCGTCGAGCTGGACACTGTCTTCATTCCTCCGATATCGAGGATAAAGAGCAACACACTGCCGAATCTGGAGGTCAGCTTTCTACTCGCTAAAATAGCAGAGGATCCCTACATGATCTTCGAATCCGGATTGGACGGCCGGGTATCATCCTACGACGGAAAGGGCGTACCCGGTGCCGATGTGAGGATACGGGGAAACGGGCGGGATGTCAATCTGACGTCGGACGGATCTGGGAACTTCCTATCCCACCTGGAACCCGGATTCTATGATGTGGACATAGTCACCATCAACGGTCTGCACAACAGCACCGAGATATACATCCCCAACGACAGATACGTGGAGATAGTATTCACGGTGACGGAGAACATTCCCCCTTATGTCAAGGATGTATCCGCTTTCACAGGATCAGCGAGTACAACCTCGATTGAGAGGGGAAGCATCGCAAGAATATATGTGACAGAGCTGTACGGGGAACCTGATCTGACTGGATGGATCAACATCTCGTCCCAGGACGGGGGATACGAGTTGAACCGGATCCCCCTGAAGGAGGTCGAGGGCGGTTACGAGGCAGAATGGGATACGGGGGGAACGCGAACCGGAAACGTTTACTCGTTGGAAGCCGTTCTTCAGGATCACTTCGGCAATCAGGATCAGGACGGAGCCGGATCGGGCCCCGACCTCAATATAACGATCGTCGATACCACTCCGCCCGATATCACCGGGTTCAAGATACACGGTACGATGAATGGCGAAAGCCCGTTCGAAAGGGATCAGACCATTTATTTCAGGATGGATGTCAATGTGACCGGAGGATACGAGGACCCCCTGAACGGGGAGGTTTTCCTGAAGGGTCCGGTCTCCAGGGTCCTGGAAATATCCTGGATCCCGGGAACATGGAATTATTCCGCATCCACGGCAACTGCATATCTTCCTCTGGGCGAGTACAGCTACAACGCGTCCATCAGGGATCCGTTCGGCAACGAACACCGCACCGGAACAGGATATTTCGATCTGGTCGATACCACGCCTCCGGATTTCGAGATCCGGCTCGCGGATTCATCCGGGAGGACCTTCGGCTCCAGCGAGGTGATCGGCTTCATAATAGACCCGATGGAGGATCATTCCAACCTCACTCCTTATATTATCATACTGGACGGATCAAACGAGGAGATTGATATGCTGGATCAGTTCAGGTGGGACGATTCGAGGGAGTTTTTCAGACTCGAATGGAATGCCTCATCGGCTGCAACCGGTATTCATTATGCCGAGGGCAGGTTGTTTGACCAGTCCAACAACCTTCATGATTACGGATCACGCGAAGGCATGGACGTTTCCTTCAAGGTCAAGGATATGATACCGCCCGAGGTCGAGTCGGTCCTCATCGATGGAAAAGAGGCCGTGCCGGGAGACAGTCTGAGGGTTTACGGCGGATTCGCCGTTGACGTTCATGCCGGCAGGAAAGAGGATGGATTATCGTGCCGGCTTCTGAGGGTGGCCGAGAACGGAGCCCTTCTGGACGCGATAGATCTGATCAGGGGAACCGGGCCGGTTTTTCAGGGAGAGGTCAACAGCGATAATTTCGGACTCGGGATCCACCGTCTCGAGATCGAACTGAAGGATTCGGGGGACAATATAGATCCTGACGGACTTGGGATCGGAGTCGATCTAGTGGTCGAGGTCCTGCGGGTCCCTGTAAAGATCGTGGATATGTCGGTCAGGATCATGCCCGAGGAACTACGCTACGGATCGGGAGAGACCGCTTGGATGCTGTCGGCGGAAACGGCTTACATGGACTTCACCGTGGAGAACATGTCCCTTGGAGACGGCCTTGAAGTTTTCATTGACGGCAGAGATATCGGGGGAGTTCCGGAATTGGTTGTAATGAACGGGACCAGGTACTATTCGGCGGAGCTTCTCGGAATCCCCGAGGGTTACAGCGAGGCATGGTTCGAGATCAGGCTCAACAACGGTTCCATCCTGAGTTCCGATCCATTTTCGATCTTCAAGGGATCCGATGAGCGGGAGAGCGTCAGTCGGATCTCCATAGAATCATATGAGAAAACGGAGGCTGGAAAATATGTGCTCAATCTCAAATGGGAGCCACCCATGCATTCATCCAGGATACTGGTATATGCCAACTCAGGTACTGGTTTGATCGATGTTGAAGGGATGGATCCGTTTCCGCTTACAGGAACCTCGAATAAAACGTCAATCACGGTCGAAGATGAGATCACCACGATCCTTCTGGCAGTACAATATTACCCGTTTCCCGAGGGATCGGCCAGAAATGTATCGTTCCTTAACTGGAATGAAGATGGTTCGGCGTCCTCCCGGTCCTTTATCGTATTCTATCCCCCTCCGGATGAACCCACCGGCGAAGGGAAGCGTGATATGACGGGAATAACGGTCGCGGTTATCGTATCGACGGCCGTTGTAATCATATTGATGGGTCTGGCCGTGCTGTTTTTCATCAGATCGAGACGGGATGAAACCCGGGAGGATGCCGATTCAGACATCGTCGAAGTTTTCGAGGATTGATCCGTACAACCTCTTCTCGTCGTCGGTGGATCTGTTCATCAGACTTCTGAGGATCAGTTCCGGAGTCGATCTTGCATGGAGGCCGATCTTCGGGGTCCTGTCGACGATCAGTCTGTGATCATCGTCCAGGCCCTTCGCCTCGATGCCGTCGATCCTGATATCCGCGTACCGGGATATTCCCTCGGCCATGTGGGTGACCACAACCGCATAGGCTTCCCTGTTTCTGATCTCCCCGAGAAAGCCCCCGATTATCCTCGACGCGGCCTCCAGCTCTGTCATTGCTTCGAGCTCATCCGCGAGGACAAGGGTCCTGGGATCGGCCCTTAGTGACAACGGCAGTATCTCCCGGAGGAAGCTCTCGAGCCCTCCGGCGTCCATCGTCCTCCTCGGTTTGTACAGGAACAGGTGGTCGATATGAGGGACGAAGGCCCTTTTAGCGGGAACGGGGAGACCCATGTACGCCATTATGACGATCTGAGCAAGGGTTTCCAGAAGAGTGGTCTTTCCTCCGGAGTTCGCCCCGGTCATCAGTGAAACTCTCGAGGCTGACTCACCCCTTCCGGGGAACAGATCCTCGAATTCCATCGGAACGGGGCCGAGATGATAGGAAACGAGCTGGATACCGTCATGTCCCCGCAGTTCAAGGTGGGAGCCGTCGGAGAATCCGATCCACCCGTCCGATTTCGCGAAAGGATGCAGATCGAGATCCAGCACCATGGATCCGAGTCCGAACCGGTAATCGATCTCCTCCGCCCATTTGATCTCCTCTTGGAGGGATTCCTCCATTCTCGACAAGCGTCGCGCGAGGTCGACCTTCCGGCGGAACCTGTCCGACAGTGCTTCCCCCTCGATATCGGAGATCAGGCGGTCAAGTGCTTCATGATCGATCTCAAGCGGATATCTGATGCGGAATATGTCGCGGGTGGTTCCGATCCTCTGTCTCATCAGGTCATTTATCCGTTTCCCGCTCTCCCTGTATATCTCCCTGAGAGCGTCGGGTTCCTCGGACGAGAGTATCGACAGAGCATCCGTTCCCGTGAGGGTTATCGCGGCGATCCTCTCCCTGAGCAAGGATTCCACCTCATCCTTGATGCCGTCGACGATCTCCCTGATGGAGGAAGCATCCCTGACATCAGAATCCAGCCCGTTCATTTCCTCGATGATCTTCAGGGCTTCTCCGGCGTTCCCTCCCCGGCCGAATTCCCTCTCAAGCTTCTCGAGCGCCTCGAGAACTCCCAGGAACCCGCTCATTCTATAAGGTATCAGATCCGGTATGATCTCCTCGGGCTTCGAATTCATGGGAACCGCAGCGGTTATGGGCAGATATTCCTCCTCGAGCTCTCTCGTACTGTAAACGTAGATCAGCTGATCGTCCGGCCCCGGTCCGAGGTCTTCGGGAGAGGTGATCATGCAGTATCTGTCAAGCCCCATCTCCCTTACCTTCCTGAAAGCCGCTTCGTTCTCGACGAGTATGGTATAGGGGAAGGTGCGCCTCTTCAAAGGTATTTTTTTCCTCTTTCCAATGGCTTCCAAAAGGGATTCGATCAGCTCCCGATCCCGGCCGGCGGCAAGGTCCCTGTATCCATGGATCACGGCGGAGATCTCTGACCTGTAGTCGATGTTCCCTGCCGGTACCAGCAGGGATGCCGAGTTTCTGCCGTGGTCGGTGTGCATGCGCGAACGGATCATCTGAAGGATATCTTCGTAAATTTCCCTGACCCCATCGTTCCCCAGAATGAAATCATCGGATTGACCCCGATAGGCAAGTATCATCCTGACGGCAAGTCTCGACGAGATCCTTTCCAATGATGAGATACGGCCAACGTCTCCGGATTCGAGTGTTTCCCTCAACCCGTTCTCACCGCTCAGCTCCCTTAAAAGCAGATCGTATCTCGCCGGCCCCAATCCCTTAAGGCTCCTGACGTTCTCAAGACCCTTCATACCATCCACCGCCCTCCGGTTCCAGGAGATCCCTCCTCAGATTCTCCTTTGATGTAAAGGGCCAGTGGCTAACGGACGCACTTCGCCGGCCGTCACCGGTCAGTGTGATCCCCATCTTACCGTCGGCTAGATAATCCAGGGATCCGCATCCATCCGGTGATGAAAGAAGTATGATCCCCATCATGTTCGTCCTCAGATATTGAAGCAGTCTCTCAAGAGACTTGAACCATTCGGGATCATCCCTCAGGGCCATGACCTCCGGATGCGACAGCACGATCCTATCGATACCGCTTCTGTCCACTATCTCAATCAAGGATTCCATATCCGAAACGCCGTTGACGTTCATGAAGATCGGTTCGTCGGTTTCGAACAGCGGATCGAGGATGCCCCTTTCTCTGACTCCGGATAAGTAGGACGATATAGGTATCGTTCGGAATTCCACATAGAGGACGACCTCGTGGGATCTCAATCCGGAGCATAGGTATGATAAAGAAAGTATCTCCGTTTCCCCATCGGGTTCCGAGCATAACAACAGAACCTTTCCCTCCGGAATACCCCCTCCGAGCATTCTGTCAAGTTCGGATATCCCCGTTTCGAACCGTTTTCCGCGCATCTCAATACCTGTCCCTGTGTCCCTGAACATTAAGGTTATTCCATTAGAAAAAGTTATCAATCCTAATAATGGAATTGAGCTGGAGTTGAGTGAAAGTATTTACTTCCCCGACGATTCGGATATCAGGTCACACCCTCTTCCTTGAGGCGCCTCATAAGTCTCTTCTCCCTCTCCATGGAGGCCTTGGCATCGATATCGATATTCTCCTCCATGAGATCCCTTATTCTCTTCTGGCGCCTTAGCCAGTGCTCCATGGAGGATCTGATGACCTCGGAGGGATTGTAGTGGTTCTCGTTGCAGAACTGGAAGAATTCAGTGGCGACATCCTCGAAGTTCTGGGTGACTGCGATGTGTATCTGATCTCCCGATCTGTACACCTTGGCCTTTTTTCTTTTCAAGGCAGTGACCTCCATGCAGCATCCGGCTGCATATGAAAAAAACCTGATGAAAATATAAATTACTTTTCCCATAATTTCATTATTATGAGAATCAAAAAAAAAGTCTTTATTTAATATAAATTTACATTATATTGAGATGTTTGCATACGATGGATACGGTAAAAATGCACTAACAATCTTAATGACGGATCAGATCATTACGCAGTCATGCCCGTCTCAAAGGAGAAGAAGAAGGTAGTTAGGAAGGCGAGGAAGGACCCGCACTCCTGGATCAGAAGATGGTCGGCACAGGAGATGAAGGGCTCTCCCGATATCGAGAGGATCTCAAAGAGGTACATGAGATCGCTTGACAGGGGTAGAACCGAAAGGGAGGCCGTTGTCTACTGGAAGGAGATATTCGACTCGGCCGGGTACGTTGACATATCGAATATCCCGGACTCCCCACCGGTTGAGGGGCAGGGATTTTACCTTATCAACAGGGGAAAGCAGATGATGGTGGGAGTGGTGGGGAAGGCTCCGATACGGGATGGCTTGAATATCATTGCCACCCATCTCGATTCCCCCAGGCTCGATCTGAAGCCCAGACCCGTGGACGGAGATCCCGATACGGGCCTGGGATTACTGAGAACGCATTACTACGGCGGGATAAAGAAATACCACTGGGTTAACATCCCGCTGTCCCTTCACGGTGTAATAGTCAAGGAGAGCGGCGAGATCGTTAACGTCCGCATCGGGGACAGGAAAAACGACCCGGTATTCGTAATTCCGGACCTGCTGCCGCATCTGTATGGCAAGACACAGGGAAAGAGAAAGCTTCAGGACGGGATCCTTGGAGAGGAGCTCGTTGCCCTTACCGGAACAGGGTCCATCCCCGATGACGCGGATGATAAGCCCAGCATCGTGATGGATATTCTCAGAACCCTGAGACGGAGATATGGTGTCATCGAGGAGGACCTCATATCCTCGGAGCTGTGTCTGATCCCGTCCTGGAAACCCAGGGAGCTCGGTCTTGACAGGGGCATGATAGCGGCATACGGTCAGGATAACAAGGTATCATGTTTCTGCGCCAACGAGGCCATCCTCGGTATTACCGCAGCGGAGAAGATACCGGCCAGGTGGTCCATGACGCTTCACTTCGATAAGGAAGAGATCGGATCCGACGGATCCACCGGGGCGAAATCAGAGTTCCTGGAACTTGCTTTGTACAGGCTTCTGGAATGGACAGGAGCACGCGGCCGCAGATCCGAGATGAACAGGACGCTTTCATCATCCTTCGCGGTATCGCTGGATGTGAAATCCGGGGTAAATCCCATATTCAAAGGGGTTCAGGATTCGCACAACTCGGCCAGGTTGGGGGCCGGGATAACGATCACGAAGTACACGGGAAAAGGAGGAAAGTCGGCTGCAAACGACGCCTCCGCCGAGATGGTGAGCGCCATCCGTAGGCTGTACAATCGGGAGGGAATCGTATGGCAGATGCAGGAGACTGGAAAGGTAGATCAGGGAGGCGGGGGCACGGTTGCGAAATTTCTCGCCTCGAGGAATATGGATGTCATCGACAACGGTGTGCCTCTCCTGTCGATGCATTCGCCTTACGAAGTGTCATCGAAGTCCGATATCGCCATGACCGTCAAGGCGATGTCGGTGTTCATGGAAAAATTCTCCTGATCGACGGCTCAATCCCTGATGGTCAGGGTTTTTCTCTTCTTCGCCCTTACCTTCCTGGCGGCGGGAGGTGGTGCCTGCGCTTCCTCTTCGGTTTTTTGCTGGCCGTCATCCGTGCTACTCGATTCTTCAGATTCCTCTTCCGGCTGCTGTTGATCCGTGTCAATGCCGGGAGTAGGCTGAGGGCTCTCTTCATGCTGAGGGGGAATGGTTTCCTCTTGCGCGACGGTTCCGTTATCCGCTTCCGTTGTGGTCTGAGCCGACTCGACGTCTGCGATCGTATCGGATATGATGCCGAGGAGATCCTCATCCTTCATTCCGCTTTCGGATTTCTCAGTAGGGACTTTGTCTTCATTTTGGACCGCCTCGTGGTCTGTTCCCGGGTATTCGGGATCACGGGATGTTGTAGAGTTAAACCCTTCAACAGTCTGAGGCTCTACGATCGGTTCCGGTTCCGAGCGAGTTCTGTTAATTACTTTGTCATCTGAGGGGGTATTGTCCGGATTTCCATACTGGCTTACCAACCTTCCGTATATCTCATCGGTTATCAGTCCCTTGTTGTAGAGATTCTGGAAATATTTCATTGAGTTGCTTTTCAACTTCTCCCTCGGTTTTTCCGGGATTTTTGGCTTGGATTCCTTTTTCTTGACCTTGATCGGATTCGGCCTGACGACCGTTTTGGGAGCGGAGTGCGTCTCATCCTCGGTATCGTCGTCGTAGTTCCCTGCCCTGAGGATCGCTTCCTTCTCCTCCATGATCTGATCGTGGTACAGCTTCTTCTCCGGTTCGGTGTACATCCAATCGGTCCTCTGGAAGAAGTCCTTCAGGTTGTTGACGAGCTCATCGAGATTGCTGACCCTCTTGTTCAACAGCCTGCTGAGAAGCTCAGAATCGGAATTGAGAACCATGGACAGGTGGAACTGATTTCCGGATGACAGAACGTATATGTTCACCATCATACCCACCGATACCGCTCCTTCCTTCTTCTCCGACCCCATGATCTCGATGTTGGGGATCTCGAAGTACTCCCTCATGGACCCCCCGGGCGGCATGTCGCCCAGATCGAAGGATGATTCCATCGTGGCGCTCATCGCCCTCATCCCGTCCCCGCCTCCGATTGCGAACATCCTCTCGGGAATATTGATGAAAACCAGCCTTTCGTTGGTGAGGTATATGGTTCCCTTCGAGGGTTCGAGAAGATAGTCCCCTCCGTAATACCTCCAGGTGGATTTCAGGGATGGAACGACATTTTCCTCGCTGATCAGAATTCTCTCTTTCGGATGCAGCATCAGCTCGCCGTTTGAATCGTAAATTGAGTTGTATCCGTCCTTGTCACCGTACTTCATGAATCTCCCCGATGGCCATTATATAAAGCCTATGAAATAAGAGGTTATTTAATAGTTTGTGTACGAATTTCGTGGGGAGTTCGTGATGCTAGAAAAGTGTCAAGGTTCTCCTCCGTCTATCCTGGTTCCCGATTGTGCGGGTTTGACGATGTAAGGAACTCCTCCCCTGGCCCTTATCGCCTTAGAAACTCCATCCGGATCGTCGGTGAGGGAGAGAATCGATCCTCCGCCGCCGGCCCCTGTAAGTTTTACGCCGTAGGAAATCGGATCGGCAGCGTCCTTCAGTTTCTGAAGCTCCGGAGAGTTCACTCCGAGTATCGAGAGAAGGGAGTGGTTCCTGTTCATGAGGGATCCGACCTCGACTATGTCTCCCTTCCTGAGCGCTTTCATCCCGTCGAGGACAAGTTCCCCGATCTCCTCGATGTTCTCCCTGGCGAATCCCGATCTGTCGTAGAATGATCTCACCTTTCCGACCTGAAGCGGAGTTATTGAAGGTTTCCTCGTATAACCGACGACCATGGTCATCCGAGGGGGATCCAGGTGGTGAATATGCCATGTTCTTTCCCCTTTGGTAAGGCTCCAAAGCCGGTCCTGACGCTCGTCGAACGAGACCAGTATGCCGCTGCCGTGGGTTGAGCATGATGTATCCGTGGGCGATGCGCTACCCTGGGTATTGTATTCGATCTCGAAAGCATCCGAGGCGGTTCTCTCCTCGGTCATGGATCCCGAGATATGTTGGAATGCCGCGGCAACGCAACATGACAGGGCCGCAGAGGATCCAAGCCCCGATGCTGACGGTATCTCCGATTTTATCGAGAGGTCCAGCGGGCCGCCTTCCCACAGGTTCTCCACGGCCCATCTGACATATCTGTGCCGTTTGATCGACAGGTTTCCGCCGTCAACCCTGAATCTATCGGACCGTTTCACGTGAAGCCTCATCCGCCTGTTGAGGGCTATCGCGATGGCCGGTTTGCCGTAGACAACAGCATGCTCCCCGAATAGGATTGCCTTCGCCGGGGAGGATACTTCTAGCATGTTCTTTCATAACTGATCTCATTTGATAATATGGTTTTGTTACGGCAAAGCACTGGACATCGGAGGGCCATATTTATAACCCCAATAATCCATACAACGGGGGAGCAACAATGGAAACCGCATCCAGAAGAAGGATTCCTCGAAGATCCCGCCCCTTGAAAGGATTGAATGAGGATGGATCGAAACAATTCCCGAATAGTACCGGAAGGGATGGAAGGTCAGAATTCTCCGCGCGCAGAAGGATAGGAAAGAGAAAGAAAACGGTTGTCCTCGCGATCGTTATCCTGTATCTCCTCTCCGCGGTTGTTCAGTTCGACCTTGCCCGGGGTGATGACGATACCCCGGTCTCCTCGGCCGATTATGGCATTTTCAACAGCATATCCGAGATTCACCGGGAAAAGGCGACGAGATCGAACGATCCCGGGGTGAATCAGAGGGTCCAGGAGATCCAGGGGTCCATTTCAAGGAAGGAATATGGTTTTAAAAGCCTGGATGTGACCTCGTTCAACGGAGAGGAGATAAACATTCCCACACCAATTACCAGATCCCCGGTCGTATTCGACGCCCTGCTCGAGAATCCCATCATAAACAACACCTCCATCCTGGATTGGATTCTGCCTTCCCCTATAAGCTCCCAGGGAGCGTTGAACTACCTTGCCCTTGCCCATAACAACGGCAGGGATCAGTGGCAGCTCGGATCGATGGTTCCAAGGATAGGGATCTTCACGGATTCCTCACTGGACAGATGGCTGTATATGGATCTTGACGATGATCCCGGTACGGGAGACAGCAGCGGTTTCGACGTCAGGGTCAGGCTGACATTTGCCCGGGATATTCTAGAACAGGATTGGGAGTTCACCCTTCTGCCGCTCACCCTGACGTTCAACAATGCGGGGGGAAGGATAGAGATCGAAGCCCTGACCGATCTTGATGGAATAATATCCGAGGACTGTTCCGTATATTTCGTGAAGGGGATATCATATGACGGAAAGAACTACATCTGGTCCGTGGGTTTCTCGCTTCTGAACTTCAGGGACCGATTGGAAGTAAGAATCGAGGCCAGGGAGTTCAGGGCCGTACCCGACATAATCGGCTCGATCCAGAGCGGAATGGCCAATCTCGGGGATCTGAATATCATGGAGATCCTCGGACCTTACACCATATCCTACGATTACAGAACCCCGGTAAAGGACCTGGACGTTTACATATCCGTCATGAGGGTGTTCGATCAGTCAATTGTGGACCGGGCGTTTATCAATTTGAACCTGGCCGCTGATTCGTATCACGAGAATCTCATACCGAAGGGACGGATCGTACTGAAGGCAGTGGACTCCGAGAATCCCATTCAAGGCCTGGAATGGATCGGCGGGGATCCCGTGTCTCCTCGCGGTAATGACACCGTTTCCTTTCGTTTCAGGTATGTGGAGTTCGGAGATGACCTGATAGACGGGTACCTTTCGGTTCCCCGACTCCCGCAGTCGCTCAATATCGATTTGGATACGAGATCCGAATCCGGATTCAACGTTTCAATCGTGGATATAACAACGGTTTCCGGTATCGATTCGATGAAATTCGTCGAGGTGGTCTATCCGGATTGGGACGGCAACGCCTCCCGGCTGGAAGATTGGACTGCCACAGAGGTCGATCTGAGGGGAATACCCCCTTCTGTCCATATCGAGACCACTTCCACGCCCCCATTCGAATTTGAAGAGCCAAGTTCGTCAGGGATCGGAACCCAGGGACTGGATATGCTGATGACACAGATCTCTGGGAGGTTCTACCGCATAGGCAGGATCCTCAGGGAGCTCCCGACGTCAATACTGGAACTACCTTCGAGGAAGGGATTCACCGTAATTGACTGCGGTGAGGATTCGATCTATTCGGCCTCTGCCGTATTGACAGACGGATTGTACATCAACGGGACGGGCAACTACGTGACATTCTACGAAGGCACAGGGGATTCCGTTCCGATATCTCTCCATCTGAACAACCTGAGGTCCTACCGGGCATCTTTCATGGATAAAAACGAGATGATCATCG
>JBLIRG010000057.1:0-20525 GCA_049472195.1 Thermoplasmatota archaeon | reverse complement strand
TACGAACCTCCTCGAAAGAAGAAAAAGAAGAAGAAGCGTCCCGTCGAGGACGATGAGGATTACGAACCTCCTCGAAAGAAGAAAAAGAAGAAGAAGCGCCCCGTCGAGGACGATGAGGATTACGAACCTCCTCGAAAGAAGAAAAAGAAGAAGAAGCGTCCCGTCGAGGACGATGAGGATTACGAACCTACTCGAAGGAAAAAAAAACGAAGGTAGGACCGGTTAAGAAGAAAAGATGCTGGAACTGCCGATCCAAGATACCGGCCGATTCCAAGAGCTGCCCAGAATGCGGAGTTGGTCAGGATGTGGTCGATCCGTCCGGGGGGTTCTCGTTCAAAACCCCCAGTGAAGTTGGCCTGGACGACAACATTGACGGATACCAGAACTATTTCATGGACGGCTCCTCGTCACAGAAGAAGAAGGATTCGTGCCCTGTATGCGGCAGCAGGATGTCCTTCAAGGATAAGGTTGCAAGCTGGTACTGTCCCAAATGCAAGAGCTTCTACTGATCAGACACTATAGGATCAGGTAGATCCAGTATCCGAGAAAGGATCCCCAGCCGGTGCCTCCCAGGATTCCGGTGTATAATCTGAGATAATTGTTTGATCTTCCCAATCCGTAGTACTGTGTGATCCCGTCGACAATCCACGGGATCTGAGTTAGGGAGATCGCCGCTATCATGAATACGTATGACGGATCGAACAGAATGTAGAGCGGCAATGAGATCATCATTCCCGGTATTATAGAATAATACAGGCCGGAGCAACGGGCGCACAGGGGCATCGGGCGCCCCCTCAAATAAAAAGATCTTTTTGGATCTCCGTGGCATACTTTTCTATTTACCCACCACCTGTCGTCAAGATAATCCTTGACGGATTCCCCTTTTCCGATCTCTGACCTTCTTGCAAGCTTTTTCACGGTACATGAGTGAGATAGATCGTATTTAATCGTAAGGGGAAGGAAAATGGAAGAGATTGTATCTCCAGCTCATTCCAACGAAAAAGGCCGGCAGTGATGTCATCCGGTATTGATGATCCGCGAATGTTCAATATAAAATCGAAAAAGGTACATGCTTCCGATCCCCTCTCAATCGTATTAATGACCCAAAATATTTTTATAGACATTAACGGCTGGATTTGCGTCCCGATACGGGATTGTATATCCATCGCTTTCAAAGTTGAACAAATACCAGGAGGAAGTATTTTGAAGAGGAGCACCACGGTCCTTGCAGTATTCCTAATGTTATCTTCGATCACAGCAATAACCTATTCACTGGATGATCCCGATGATATCCTCGCGGACGGCGTGATCGGCGATACGGGGGGAAAATACCTTGATCTCAAGGTAGATCCGGACTGGATGATATGGGGTGATCTCGGAGACGTGGATTTCGGGAGCGAATTCGCAACAGGCGACCTGAACGGAGACGGATTTGACGATGTGGCGATCGGCATACCCACAGCCGACATTGCATGGGGCGGAGGTGTCGTTCTGCTGTATTTTTCCAGGGATGCCGAGGAATTCGACACTGCCTTCGGGGCAAGGGATGCCGATGCGATCATTTACGGAGAGGACGCGCTCGATCACCTCGGTGAATCACTGCTGATCCGGGATCTAAATATCGATGGGAAGGACGAACTGATAATCGGAGCCCCGTTTGCGGACGGACCCAACAACGGCAGAAGGGACTGCGGCGAGGTGTTCATTGTATACGGTTCATCGAGAGAGAAGTTCGGGTCCTTCGAGATGGTCACGAACCTTTCGCTCTACGGCCACATCCACGGCAGGGACCCGGGGGATCATCTCGGCATGGATTTCGCATGCGGCGATCTGAACGACGACAACGAAATGGATATAATCATCAGAAACGAGGGGTACGGCGGATCAGGCGATATGGAGTATTCTCCCACTACCGAGAACAGCATAGTGGGTTCATGGGAGATCGATGTCATCGAGGGCGACATATCAGGGATTCAGGTGGTAGATATCAGATCATCCGGGTCCATGATCAGATATTATACCGCCCAGGTGATCATAACCGGCGGTGGTGAAACACCGTTCGCCCTGCATATCGGCAACGGTCTCGATACCGGCGATTTCAACGGAGACGGGATAGACGATCTCGCCTTTTCCTACAGATACGATGGGGAGGGATATGCCGTGATTCACTTCGGCGGATCGGATTATCCCTATACGGATCCCGGTCTTCCTTACACTTCTCCTGGAAGGACCTATGTAGTTCCCGAATTCTTCGGCCCCGGTACATATGTCAATCCGAATCCGGATCTGGAACCAAACGTGACGATCGAGCTCGGACCTGGTGGATTAGACGAGGCGGTGCTTCGTTTCGGCGAGGTAAACGCCGATCAGAAATCCGATCTTCTGATAGGATCCACCGGAGCCAGCGCGTGGGATCCCGTGAGACATTACGCCGGTCAGGTCGATCTCTTCACGGGCAGGCCGGTTGTTGGACAGCTTGTCCTTGATAAGACCGACTCCAACTGGACCCTTTTCGGACAGGATGCCTCCGACCATCTGGGCAGGAATCTGCTGCTGATCGATAGGGACGGGGACGGTTACAGCGAGATATTCGTGGGTGTTCCGGACGACGACGGCCCCGACAATACGGTCCCCAATTCCGGATCGGGCTACGGTTTCTTCATGAACTGGCCCTATCCGAGGTACAGCAATATCACCGATGCGGACTTCATGGCGATGGGAAATGACGAGAACTGGAGGTCATTCTCGGATATGCAGCAGATCGATATGAACGGCGATTCGGTTCCGGAACTCTTGATAGGTTCTGCCGGATCGGTCCTGGAAGGTGAAGATATCATGGGATCGATCTCCCTCATCACGGGCGCTCCCATATGGGATGCTACCTTCATCGGGGAGTGGGTTGCCGGGAGGTTCGGAGAAACGATGGCAGTTGCCGACTTCAATCAGGATGGATACAAGGACATTGTCGTGGGAGCTCCGAGAGCGGGGGATGGAAAGAGCGGTGTTGTACACCTTTTCTTCGGAGACAGCGGAGGCTGGTCAGGCAAGAACTACGCGGAAACGGATTCACTATCATATTTCCTTGCCGACGATGATTCGGATACCGGGACCTCCGTTGCGGCGGGTGATTTCAACGGAGACTCCTACCCGGATTTCGCGATGGGAACTCCGAACTACTTCGAAGCCGATTACGGGGCCGTGCACATTTATTGGGGAGGGACCAGGTCATACATGGAGGGGAAGCCCGGGATCAGTTTCCGGGGATCGGTAGGAGCCAAGATGGGTACAGCCATATGCTCCGGTGATTTCAACGGAGACGGCCTTGACGACCTTGCCGTTTCCAGTCCTGCCAAGGACGGTGATTACCCGGCCAATACAAGATCAAAATCCGGCTGGGTCCAGATCCACTTCAATCCGTTCTCCACGTCCGCCGATGTCGTGATCAGGGGGCCGGAGGTGAAGGCAGAGATGGGCCAGGCGTTGGAGGCCGTTGATATCAACGGGGACGGGTACGACGAACTGGTGATCGGGGCCCCGAAGAACTCGGCTGGATCCATCAATCAGCAGGGGAATACCTATGTTCTGAAGGGATCGAGCTCGTGGTCATCGGATATTGATCTCGCAGTGGATAACGTTCTCAGAATTGACGGGGACTGGCGGTATGATCAGGCAGGATCGTCCTTGAACGGAAGCGATATTGACGGCGACGGAAAGGAGGATCTCATTCTCGGCGCGCCCGGTGCCGACGGATACATGAGAATGACCAGCAACGGAGGCGTTGTCTACCTTCTCCTGGGAAGCTACCTTGAGGACCATCTCGACGGAGGTATTGTCAAGCTGAAGAACGGGGCAAACGCCACCTTCTTCGGAAGCGCTGTCAACGAGAGGCTTGGAAAGGACATAGCATCGGGAGACATCGACGGCGACGGAAGGACCGATATAATCATGGGAGCACCGGGCTGGGTGAACGAGAAGACAGGGTGGACCACCGGAGGAATGATGATCTATCTAAACAAGATAGAACCTGACGGGATGGTTGTAAACTCGTCCGTCCTTCCGACGATATCAGGTAAAAATGATCAGGATGAGACGGGTTATTCCGTGTACTGCACCGATTTCAATTCCGATGGTAAGGATGACATGCTGATCGGATCTCCCGGCATGGATCCGGACCAGACCGGAGACGGGGAGGGCGGGATTCTATTCTGGGCCTCCAAGCCACTGTTTACAAGGGCGGTAAAGGTGCTGGATGCCGGGCTCATGAACCCATCCGCCATGATGGCGACCGATCTGGGCAGTATCAATGTCTTGAATCCCGGCGAGGGCCCATACAAGTTCACCGTCAGCGGCAGGTGCAATTACGGTTATGACGAGGTCAGGAAGATCATCCTGAAGTTCCACAACCATGACGGTTCCGGCCATGCCGAGTTCACTTTCGATGCGACCAACGGACACTTCAGCGAAACCCAGACGGGCGTGTATGCGGGAAGGATGGATCTCACAAGCGGATCGACCGGGGAGAATGACCAGGTTTCATCCTGGATCGTTGATTTCGCAGTGAATATCGGATGGAATTCCCCGGAACCCGATCTCATAATAACGGAGATCCAGACGACCGTCGGCAATCATACGAATTACAGGTCGAACAGATTCATGATAGACCGGGAGGTGGCGATTCCGGTCGGGATAATAGATATCACAGACGAAATGGGAAAGGAATGGTCAGGGTGGCTGAACGCCACAACCCCGATCACCGTTGGGAACATCACCCTGATACATAATGTGACTGGAACACCTCTCATAAATAGGGAACTTGAAAGGTTCACCCTGGGACTCTTCAGACCGGACGGATACCGCATTGGAACTTCCAAGATCAACGGATCGAGGCTCGAAATGGTCAAAATAACAACTGGTGAGAACCTGACAGGAGAATCCATGAAATTCCGCCTTGGATTGCTCAGCGGGCCAACCGGATCGATACTCCTTGAGGGACAGGACATTCATCTCTCCGTCGATACCTATCCCCCTGCCCAGATCTCGTCATTCACCATATTCACGGACGGCAAAGAGGGCGGATCGGGCTCCATCGACAACGACAGGACGGTCGAGGTCTCTTGGACCCTGATGGGGGACATCGGCGATTCCGGCATAAATGAATATGTTATCGAGGTAGCCCAGCTGGACGGTACGGTAGCGGTCTATCACGATGCCATGCCCGGTGATATATTGACACTTAAGGAGGGAGAGGCCGAGATCAGCATATATTCCATAGACCGCGCGAATAACAGGGGTCCGTCCGTCTCACGCGATCTCATCATCGATCTTGAAGGGCCGATCTTCCGTGATGCAGGACCGGTGAGCGGATCATGGATAAATCAGAAGGGAGGAAGCGTGTCCGTATTCGTCGAGGATTCAGGATCGGGTCTGGACCTCACATCGGCAAGGTACAGGGTCTACAGGTCCGATCTGTCGATCCTCACCATGTGGCAGACACCCGGTACTATCCTGACCACTGGAGAGGGAGTTCAGCTCTCAGCATCCCCGGAGATCGGAGACGGAATATCCCACTATGTGCAGTGGTCGATAGATGACAGATCAGGGCATACCTCGATATCCGATCCCATCGTGTACAACGTGGATACCGTCTCTCCGTCGATATCGGTGGCGGGGATCACACACCTCTCAATGATATCCAGGGATGTTTTCAACGTCAGCGCCACCATCACCGATCTCACTTCCGGGATCGATCAATCCACGATCGGATACCGCATGGGGGGAAGGAGCGATTTCTACGATCTTTCGTTCACCTACCTTGGTCTGACCGGGACCTCTTCGGTTGCATATCCCTCCGTGGAACTTCTCCCGGATTTCACGGGATGGGGCTATCTTCAGTGGATGTGCAAGGACCGGGCGGGGAATATCGGCCTGAGTCAGGAGATCTCAGTATACGTCGATATCACCCTTCCGCGGTTCACCGCGTTTTTCCCGAACAATTCGATCCAGCTCCGTGATCGTGAGAACTCGCTGTCAGCCTACGTCATGGACGATGAATCAGGCATCGGTCCGAATGACGTCCAGATATCCATATCCACTATCTCCAACTGGGTCCAGTACGGGATCGGAGGCTATTCCCCCTGGGAGTCGGTGGATCTTGTCGAGGAGCTTGATGGAGGGCTCTTCAGGATCTCCCATGATGTGGTTTTCGATGAGGGGGCGTTCAACCTGGTGAGGTACAGAGCCCGGGATCAGGCGGGAAACGGATGGGTGGAGACCACTCCTCTGAGGTATGACGTGAAGCTGCCCAATGTGAACCTGCCCCCGACCGCGGAATTCGTCATGTATCCGGTGAGCGATTACATCCAGTCGGGAGAGATGATCCGGCTTGACGGATCCCCGTCGATCGATCCGGAGGGCCGCGTCCTAAGCTATAAATGGTACTCGGATCTCGAGAATTATCCCGGAGGCCCGTTGATAGGAACGGGCAGGATTCTAAACATCACATTCAACACGACCGGAGTGCATCACATATTCCTGACAGTATCCGATGGGGTGAACGAGGTCGATTCCGCCGTTTCCAACCTGAGGGTCATTGAGAAGACCGAGGTGGTTCAGGAGGAGGACACAGACACTGGAAATGACCTTTCCTCCTATCTTTTCGAGATCATCTTGATTATAATAATCGCGCTTGCTATCGGTGCTTTGATCGGAGGCTTCATCGTCCTGTACTTGAGAGGAGGACGTGAAAGGGAGGGGGAAGAGGAGGGAAGATGGATCCCTCCGGAGCATCCTCCGATCGTGAAGGAGGAAACGATCCCGACCTGTCCTTACTGCGAGGGGGAGGTGAGAAAGACCGACGAATACTGCATCCACTGCGGCTCGGTCTTCACGGCAGGCGACA
The DNA here is from genome assembly GCA_049472195.1 of Thermoplasmatota archaeon. Classification (GTDB taxonomy): domain Archaea; phylum Thermoplasmatota; class Penumbrarchaeia; order Penumbrarchaeales; family Penumbrarchaeaceae; genus JBLIRG01. The sequence goes on along the minus strand of JBLIRG010000057.1, from coordinate 13,627 downwards.
TGAAATGGATCAGGGAAGGAAAGGGCCGGAAGAAGAAAAAGAAGAAGAAGGCCAAACCCGAGGTCGATATACCCGAGGAGCCGATCCTTCCCCCTTCCCTTGAGGATGTGGAGATCGAGGACGACACCTTCTTCGCCGAAGCTCCGGATGAGGAGTTTGATACGGAATCGGAGGAGGAACTCCCCGATGATGTTCTGGAAACAATGCCCGAAGAGGAGGAGGCGGTCCTCGAAGAGATGGAGGTGTTCGAGGAACTGGACGAACTGGAGGACATGGAGATCGAGGATGATTGGAGCGAGGAAGAATGGGAGGTGGACTGATGATGACAAACGGTACAAAAGGAAGGACCGCGGCCGTTTTTTCGTTCATTCTTCTCCTGTCGGCCTCATGGTTCCTCGTAGTGAATCCCGGTACGGGAGATGGCGCGATAGCATTCGAAGCTGATATTCTGATCAATCAGGACAGCGGGGATGCCGTTCAGGACAATCCGGCTGTCGTTACCGACGGTAGGTATGTTTACGTGATCTGGGAGGATCAACGGGACGGCACGAAGGACCTTTACTGCAGGGTGTCAAATGACAGCGGCCGCAACTTCGGAAAAGAGGTGCGTGTGGACGACACTTCCAGGACCAAGACCCTGGCCGATGACATTACGGACCAGGAGAATCCCTCTGCGGCACTGGCCCCGAACGGGGATCTGTACGTGGTATGGGAGGATGACCGTGAGGGGCGCTCTCTCACATTCATCTCCAGATCCATTGATCATGGAGAGACTTTTTCGGAAAACATACTCATCGACGATTCACCGCAGGGAAAGCAGACTAACCCGCATATCGACATAAGTCCCGATTCGGGCGACATCTATGTGGTATGGGAGGATACAAGGAACTCAAAGGGCTATCCGATGATATTCTTGGCCCATACCTTTGACGGGATTTCCTTTGATCCGTCCGTCCAGGTATCCGATCAGGAGGCCGGGATCTTCTGCGAGCAGCCCAGGGTGGGTGCGGGATATGACGGCTATGTGCATGTTGTGTGGGTGGACGACAGGACCTGGGATCTCGACATCTACACCGCGGCATCCAATGATTACGGGGCATCCTTCCAGTCATCGGTGAGGATCAACAGGGACCCGTCCAACAGCGATCAGGAGATGCCCGATATAGCCGTGAGCGAAACCCATATCTTCGTCGTTTGGAAAGATCAGAAGATGACGTCGGCAGACATATACATCTCGAACTCCACAGACAGCGGCCGGAGATGGAACACGGAGTTCTGCGTTCACCCGGAGAGCACGTCCGGAGCCCAGTACGATCCCCGGATCGTCCTGGATGACGGCGGCAATCTATCGATCGCCTGGACATCATCTCCGGGTTTCGCCGATGATGCTTCCGATATCCAGGCCACGAAACTGTATCCCAACGGGACATCGGAAATCGCCAGGACCGTGAACGATCCCCTTAGCGGCGTGATACAGGCAAACCACGACATCGATGTCTCCCCCGCCGGGAAGATGTTCACTGCCTGGAGGGACAGCAGGAGGTTCAGGACCGGAAGCACCATCGACCATCAGCAGGACATCTACTTCTGCAGGTCGACGGCCTCCGGCCAGGTGGGTGAAGCACCGATGATAACCGACATATCGGTCAATCCCGAGGTGGGGGGAGTTGGGGACAGGTTCACATTCCTTTTCAAGTACACCGATATCGAAGGGGACGCCCCGATGAACGGTTATCCGAAACTCAATGTCACTTTCAGGAGCGGAGGGGAAATCCTGTACGAGTACCCCCGATCCCCGTTCAACATGTCAATGAGGATGATCCCGATCCCGGATTACGACTACCGGAACGGGGAGTACTTCATTTTCACCCTCGAGGTGGAGAGATCCCTGGACCTCTATTTCCAGATAATGGTCAGGGCCGCCACCGGGAATACGACACTAGTGAAATCGGAATGGATCAACCTCCCGGTGATCGACGACACGCCTCCGACATTCCAGAGGGTTTACCCGCCCGGGGATCAATGGCACAGCAGCAATATCGTTCCGTTCGTCGTGAACATAACGGACATGGAATCAGGGGTTGAAACCTGGTCCATCTCCTACCAGATCTACAGGGAGGACATCAACGAATGGACCTCATGGCAGTCGAGGGGCGTGATCCTGAACAACGAGAACGGTGTTGTTACCTACGGTACGAATCTCACGATGACCTCGGGAGCGGGAAATCTGGTCCACTTCAGGGCAAGGGACAACGTGGGAATGTCCGGTTACGTTCAATCACCTGATTATATCGTCAGGGTTGACGTTGACGGCCCGGACATTGAAATGATCTCCCCCAGGTCGGGATCGGTTTTGAGGGAGAACGAGATGAGGGTGACCGTCAACATATCCGACGATGGGATAGGGGTTGATCCGGCCACCGTGGAGATAGCCTCATCGGTTGGCGGACAGAACAACTTCGGAACCTGGGACAATATCTCCCAGTTCACGGAGGGATCTCTTGCACAGGACGGAAATACCTGGACCGTCAGGTTCAATATAACCCTGCCATACGGGGCATATAATTTCCTCAAGATCAGGGCCAGCGATCTCCTGGGAAATCACATGGAATCCGTACCCTTCCAGATCATCGTGAGGGAGGACGATCAGGTGATCGTGAACCATCCGCCCGGGCCCGTCTCATCGGTACAGCCAAGGATAACCGGATCGATCAGACCCCATATCACATGGGCCGGAGCCGACGATCCGGATGGTGATCCGGTACATTACCTGCTCAGGATATTCGATTCCGATACCGGGGATCTGATAGTGGATTGGACTCCGATCCACGGCGGGATCACATATTTCGATCCGAAGGAGGCATTGACCCCGGGCCATACCTATTACATTGAGATACAGGCGGTATCCCTGGATGATGATAACAAGGAGCAGAAGGGCCCCGTGGTGAACTCGACCATAGAGGTATCCACGGATGCGAACATGCCTCCCGACATGGTGGAAAATTTCTATCCGGCTGCCACATCCGATCCGAGACCGGTGATGAGGTGGGATCCCGTGTCCGATCCGGAGGGTGACGACGTATTCTATTTCCTGCGGGTGGGGACCTATCTGAACGGAGGGGACGTGCTTCCTTGGACCTCAACGTTCACCGACAACCTGTTCGTTCTTGGTAAGGATCTTCGCCCCGGGATCTACTATGTGAGCATTCTCAGCTCCGACGGCGTGGATTTCTCCGGGGTTTCGGATTTCACCATGTCCGTAGGTGTTTTCAATCCAAAGGTCACCCTCCAGAGGAACTCGGTAGTGGTTTACCTCGATCAGCAGGAGCGGATCAACCTCACCATATCCAACAAGGGTTTCATGCCTGACAGGATCAGCGTCAAGCTGTCCGGCGAGGGAATTGGAAGGGATGATCTGACACTTATGCTGAGCGATGACAAGGTGGATCTTCCCGCCGGTTCGTCAAGGAACATCTCAATGGTTGTCGCCGCCGCCGATAACGCGCAGGTGGGGATATACCTGGTGAACGTGACGGTCATCTCCCTGGACGGGGTATCCCTTTACGAGAAGCAGCTGTCCATCCGGGTCATAGATCCAGAGAACATCCCGAATCCCGAGGGTGTTACCGGCGGAGGGGGTGAGGATGAAGGAGTGACCGATTATCTGATATGGATAGTATTTGCGGTTCTCATAATCGTTCTCATCGGCCTGATAATCGCCTTCGTGATGCTGGATCGAAAGCAGAGGGAGGAAAAGGTCGATATCATCAGGGAAAAGAAGAAAAGCATGGGATCGCCCCGGGAAAGGGAAGCCTTGTCGGGCGGAAGGAAAACGAAGAAGAAAAGGGAGCTGCCTCCCGTGAAAGAGTCCGAATGAGCCGAAAAATATAGATTTGGCCGAATACCATTAGGATGCAATTAACGGAGTGATGATATGGATAATAGAAGCTGGCTCCCATGTCTGACAGTGATATTACTGATATCGATATCATTCGGGGTTCTGTTTTCCGATAATGCCGATGCCACCGGAGCTCCCGCGATAACGATAACTCTGTCACAGACAAAACAGACCGTTTACATAACCGAGGAGGAGTACTCCAACGTAACATTCACCGGGACGGTTATCGCCCAGATACCCGCCCTTCCTCCCGGACAGGTCCTTGTGGTGGATTTGAACGTGCAGGAGGAGGATTATCAGTGGATATTCGATCCCGAGGAGCTGATATTCACTGAATCGGGAGAGGAGCTGCCATTCGAACTGGATCTGTGGGTAGGAAAGATGACCCCTGCTGGCCAGAATACCGTTTCCATCGGAGCCAGATGGTCTTACAGCCCCGGGGTACTCGGGGGAACGGTCCCCCCCTCGACAGCGATTATCGAGGTGACGGAATACCCGGACGGAGTTTTGGACGCTCCCAACACCTTTACCGTAGCCGAGGGAATCACCGACCAGCTGGATTTCTTCGTCATGAACACCGGGAACGTGGATACCCGGTATATTCTCGAATACGACGGAGTCCGTGATGCCGAGAACCTCGACGTAGAGATCCTCGGCCTCGTGGATACATTGGATGTATCGTTTGATGATGAGGAGGCGGTTACACTGACATTGATCGCCTCCGATGTCCGGGAAGGTGATGAATTCACCCTCGAGATCACGCTCATGAATGCGGATATGGAGGTATTTGATACCGCATCGATCCAGATAGTGCTCGTCGAGGAGGCGGAGCCTCCGCCTCCGGATGATGACGAGCCCGATGATGACGACACCCCGCCTCCGGATGATGATGAACCCGATGACGATGACACTCCTCCCGGTGATGATGACGAGCCCGATGACGACGTCCCATCCGATGATGACGACGTCCCAAACGATGCTGGCGCCGGAAGATCAGGCTTTCTCGAAGAGATCGTCTCGGGAATGTTGTTCGTCATACTAGCCGTGGTCGTTGGTATCGTGATCGTGGTTTCAATTGTGATATACGTCATCATCAGGATCACCCGGAAAGGATGATCGCGGATGACAGCTGGTGTCCAGCATATGGAAAGATGTCGGATTTCGGTCTTCCTTTCGATCAATTTTGTCTCGTACTGATGGGTGGTAGTTTCCGTTTTTTTCAATTTATGAAATCAGATTTATATATATAGAGAACAATGGAGATATAACGGAGTGAGGTGAAAAAATATCTTTTTGAACGAACGCATTCAATCCTCTCTTCAATTAACCCCACTCCGTTCCGGCAGGGAGATAATATCCCGTACGCGGGATTCATCCGATCTCCCTGCCACTCTTCGTATCGATCATTTTAGTATAAATCCGTCAAGGTTGGTTTAAAAATTCAACGGTTTTTCAGTGGGATTTGAAATAAAATTTTAATATTTTCAAATACCATTCACCAGCGGCGGATAGATTATCACAATCTATGTGCTGTCGGGCCCCGTTCGCATTTTTAATCTAATACGCACTCAACTGGAATCGTTCGGGGCCCGTCTTAACATTCCTTTTTTAAAAATCGAGGAAAATTTATTTTGATCATATCCTTGATGGGGGATCGGCAGCCGGAAAAGGAGGTTCATGGGCATGGATGAGGAATTCAGGGAGATCGATCTTGAGGATTTCGTGAAGGTGAACCGATCGTTCGTATCGGGAAGGAGGGCCGAGAGGGCCATGAACGTCAGGTATTTTCTCAACGACAAGGGTGATCTGAAGGCCAGTGTTTACTTCGAGAAAGGATCGGAAGGGCCTCCCGGACATGCTCACGGGGGAGCGACCGCGGCGGTGATCGACGAGGCGATGGGATTGGCCTGCTGGTTCAAGATGATTCCCGTGGTCACCAAAACCCTGACCACTCATTTCCTGAAGATGATACCGATAGGTACGAAAGCAGTGATAACGACCGAGCTCACGGAGGGGGAGGGCAAGTATATCATCGCCAGTTCTACCCTTTTCGATCAGAAGAGCGGTGCCGAATATGCCAGGGGCGAGGGGATCTACCGAAGAATATCGCTTTCGAAATTATCCGGAATGCCCGATCTCAAGATAGAGATGAATGGCGAATGAAGTCCGTTTCGGGGATATAAGCGGATCACTTCTTTCTGAGCTCCCTTCTCAGGATCTTGCCCGATATCGTTTTGGGAAGCTCCTTGGAGTATTCTATGATCCTTGGATACTTGTAGGGGGCAGTGGTCTCCTTCACATAGTTCTGAATGTCCACTGTGAGGTCTTCCGAGGGACTGTATCCCCTGGCAAGCACGATGAAAGCCTTGACAAGTATGCCCCTGACCCCTTTCGGATCGGGAGCACCGACCACCGCGCACTCGGCCACTGCAGGATGTTCCATCAGAGCGGATTCCACCTCGAAGGGACCGATCCTGTAACCCGATGATTTGATGACATCGTCATCCCTTCCCACGAACCAGAAGTAACCGTCCTCGTCCCGGAATGCCCGGTCCCCGGTGTAGTAGTAGCCGTGGTGGAATGCTTTTCCCATCTCCTCCTCGTCCTTCCAGTACTCCTTCATGAGCCCGGGAGGCCTGTGGTCTCCCAGGTAGAGTGCGATGTTGCCCTCCTCGTTGGGCGGAAGCTCATTCCCCTCGTCGTCGACGATCCTGACGTCGTGTCCGGGGGTGGGTTTGCCCACCGACCCGTATTTGATGGGCATGAAAGGATAGTTCGAGAGGACGCATACCGTCTCGGTCTGTCCGTAGAAGTCGTATATGTCCAGTCCGAAGGTGTCCTTCCACACCTTGATGACCTCGGGATTCAGCGGTTCCCCGGCCGACATGCTGTGCCTCAGTTTCAGGTTGTATTTCTTTAGATCCTGCTGGATCAGCATTCGGTAAACCGTCGGGGGAGCGCAGAAGGTGGTGACGCCGTGTCTCGCCATCGCCTTGAGAAGACCGTCGGGATCGAACCTCCCCGGAGTTTCCCACTGTATGATGGCGGCCCCGACTATCATCTGTCCGAACAGCTTACCCCAAGCGGCCTTTGCCCACCCGGTCTCCGAGATCGCCCAATGGAGATCGCATGAGTTCAGTGCCTGTGCGAACCTTGCCGTCACCTCGTGACCGATGGGGTACGAATGGGTATGAAGCACCATCTTCGGCTGGCCTGTGGTCCCCGATGTGAAGTACAGTAGCATGGGATCGTCCGATCTTGTCTTCTCGATCCCTCCGCGATCGATCTCATCGTCGGCCTTCCTCATCAGATCCTCGTAGTGGAGCCATTCCAGGACCGGCCCGTCAACCACGATCTTGTGCTGGAGGGTGGGGCATTCCGAGGCCACTCTCTCGACCCTTCCAACGTGGGCCACGTCGGTTATGACAACGTTCGCCTCGGCCCTGTTGATCCTGTACTTGATATCCTTCGATGTGAGAAGAACCGTTCCGGGCATGGGGATGACGCCGATCTTGAACATGCCTATCAATACGACGTACCACTGGGGTATGGATTCCAGCATGACCAGGACCCGGTCCCCCTTCTTAACGCCGAGATCGAGCATTGCGTTTGCAAACCGATCCGACAGCCTCTTCAGATCGTAGAACGTGTGGTACGAGGCCTTTTCCCCGTCGGAATGGATCGACACCAGGGCAAGCTTTGTCCTGTCCTCGGCCCATCTGTCGACAACCTCGAACCCGAAGTTGTAGTATTTTGGTATGTCCCATGTGAACTCCTTGTACAGCGTTTCATAGTCCATGTGGCGGTCCTGCTCGCAGATATTCGGCTCCATATTGATTCCACCCGGTCGATATCGTTCCGCCCTCTGTCAATATCGATAAATTTCAAATCGATAGCATGAAATCAGGCGGGGATCCCTCGTAAAAGAGACGCATTACTTAACCGTTGTCCCGTTCAACATCCGATGAGGCAGCTTCCGTTTCGGGGGGCGGTCGGTTTCAACGCTTCTTCTTCTGGGGGGCCGGTATCTCCTCCTCGATATTGCCCACCATCCTTGCGAGTTTTATATAACCCTCGAGATCGGACCTGGCGGCGACGATCAACTTGGCTCCGTCAGGGGATCCGCCCCCGTGCATGCACCCGGGAACTCCTGCGCCGATCGTGAGCCATTCTATCAACCTGGCGATCCTGGCGCGGGTCTCCCCGTCGCAGTTGGCCTTGAGGTATTTCTTGAGGAGGTCCCCGTAGTTCGGATCGTTGATATCCTGACAAGATGGAAGGCATCCGGTCTCGGCGATGCCTCCGGCGATGTCCTGGGCCAGTCTCTTGGTCTCGTAGGGCAGCGTTCCGACATGAACCTTGTTGACGTTCGAGAGCAGTGCATCGGGGATCCACACGCCGGAAGGATGCTTCTTTCCCATCACACCCGCGGCGATCCCCATTCCGAACGTGGTTTCGTTGTTCATCATCATCTTGGTCAGCTTGTCTTTGAAAACCTTCTCGTTCAGCCCGTTGGCCCTGGCCATGAGGGCAGCGGCCCCGACCATGACGTCTCCCTGGCCAGCAACACATCCGCCGATGGCGGACCTGTATGGAGCTATGAAATTCATGACCCCGTGTATCGCATACTTGTATTCCCCGGCCATGAACACCCTTTCATTCGGTATGAATACGTCGTTGAACAGAAGGTAGGCCTGGGTGATCCCTCCGCCCTCCACCGGATTGTCGAATCCATCTTCAAGATCCCTTGAATCCGAGGGATGCCTTGCTTCCACGATCGTGAGGTTCTCGATATCCCTGGGGATCACAAAGGAAATCGCGTAGTCCGAGGCGTCTTCCCTGTATCCCGTTCCCGGGATGACGAAGATCTCGTTGGAGGCTGCGACCCCGCAGATCATGACCTTGGCTCCCCTGACGACTATGCCGTCATCCCTCTTCTCCACCATCCGAAGTGACATGTCGGGATCGTCCTGCTCGGTGGCCGATTTCGATCTGTCCCCCTTCGGATCGGTGAGAGCTCCCGCGATGGTAATGTCGCCCCTCTGGGCGTCGATGAGCCAGGCCTTGAGCCTCTCATGGTAGTTCGTGCCCATCTCCTGATCGCAGTCGTATGTGGTTGCCCACATGGCGTTTATCCCGTTGAAGCCGACGCATCTTCCTCCGGTGCAGGTTCCCGTGATCTCGAACATCAGCCTTTTCATCTTGACGTTGTCAATCATGTCCTTCTCGTCTTTTATCACGGATAGATACCTTGATATGGTCTCCCCGGTGAGGTGGGAGGTGGTGGTGAGGAGGTCCCTGTACTGGTCCTTCTGCGCCTCGGCGAATATTCTCGCGTGCCCCTCAACGGTCCTTCTGGTCAGAGGGTGTATGGTAACATCCTCTATCAGCTCCCCGAACTTGTATATGTTCGGCCTCATCGATCTCAGGCTCTCCCTGTATTCCTCGGGCGTTTTCATCATGAACCCTCCTTCATCCTGAATTCCCACTCGCACCATTTTCCCTCTTCCAGTTCTCCCGGCGGACACTGATGGCAGATGACCTCTATGTTCTCGTTGAATTCTTTTGCAAAGGCCTTGAGGAATCCGAACCTGACCAGTTTGCAGGGGAACAGGTCAAGCCCGTCCCTGAGCCTGTTGTTCTGAATCCTGCAGTTCAGGGTCCTGAGGAATTCCGAACCTCCTCTGGTCTCCCACTCCTTGTCCTCGAGATCCTGGGCCCAGCCGGAGTATTTCAGGCCGGTGACCATTGATCCGAGATCATCGGAAAGAGCAAGGAACTTTCTGATCTTCCTTGCCTCGATCTTCCCCATCACCTTCCAGACCTCCGCATCGATCTCTGTGGCGGCCTCCGTTCCGAACCGCTTCTCGATCCCGAGGAAGTAGAGGCCGTCAACCGTCCACATGTTCCTCAGATGCATGTATGTCAGGTCGGGGAAGCGATCCTCCCCGACCTTTTTGATCAGCTCGCCGTCCTCGATTCGATCTCCCATGGAATCACCGATGTTTCCCTGATGGATGCATCAGGTGAACGATGCCATCCACGATAAGCTTTATTGTATTCTTCAGAATTTGAATTGGATCAATAAAACGGGAAATTTAATCAATCATATCAAGCCATTGTTAGAATGAATGGATATTGGTCTTCTTCTCAGTGCCGCATTGATCGGGTTCAGTTTCAGCAATTCATTTCTGTGTACGGTGCTGGCCGTCAGCACGTCCATGGGAAATGGCATCCGATCTTCCGTCGGATTTCTGCTGGGAAGATTCTTGGGAATCATTGCCCTGGGATCCCTTCTGGCTGTTTTCGGCTTCTTCGTTGACATTGACACTCAGATAATGCTCTATGTGTTCGGTGGAATGACACTTCTATTCGGTCTGGTGATCCTGATCTTCCCAGGAATCATGACCAAAGTGAGATTGTTGAGAAAGTGTGAGGTCGGTGATTGTGAGGAATGCGATGATGATAATTCTGCGGAGCATGATTGCGAATCCTGTTCATCCTCATCCAACTGTGGGAAATCTGATATGAATGTTGACGGATCGGTGCAGAATAAGGGCAGGCATGGATTCAGAAAGGGGATGGAGAAATTCGGGATCATCGGGATAACCGCAATGGGAGCTGTCAGAGGAGCCACACCTTGTCTCAAGATTTTACTTCTTGCTCCTCTGATAATAACGCTGCCCTTTTTAGAATCATTTGCCATTACATCGACATATGCCCTGACTTCGAGCATTTATCCGGTTGCCGGGATCTTTATCGCATCAGTTGTAAGCGGAATGTCATCTCCAAAGTTCAGGAGATACTTATCCATGGCCGGTGCTCTCGTCATGATGGGAATAGGAGCATATTATCTATATAAAGCGTGGAATTATTCCTGTGTATCCGGTGTTTGAATCGAGGAAGATCCTATGACTATTGGTGAGATAGGCTGCTCCGGAGCATACTGCGGCACCTGCAAGGAATTGACCAAAGGCCTTTGCAAGCGGTGTAAATTGGGATATGATACCGGGCAAAGGAATATTGATCGGGCGAATTGCAAAATCAAGCTGCGCTGTTACCGGGATAAGGGCTTCGGGACATTCGCGGATTGTCGTGATTTTGATGGATGTGAAACGATCCGGTCATGGATCTCGAAGAGCTGCAAATATCAGAGATATGGGAGATCACTGATCTTCATACGCGATAAAGGTTACGAGGAATTCCCGAAAATTACGGACCGATGGAACGACGCTGTCGGGAAGATGTGAGGCAGATCAGGGGAAGTAATATCATGGATCGGCCGGAGACCCTATATGTGTACGAAAGATCGGAATGGAGGAGCTGGCTTCAGGAGAATTTTCTGAAGAAGAAGGAGATCTGGCTGATATATCCCAGGAAATCGTCAGGGAAACCAAGGATTCCGTACAATGATGCCGTGGAGGAGGCGCTCTGTTTCGGCTGGATCGACAGCACCGGGAAGACCATGGATGATGGCCAATACATGCAGAGATTCACCCCGAGGAAACCGCGGAGCAGTTACTCCCAGGCGAACAAGGAGAGGCTGAAATGGCTTCTCGAGAAGGACATGATCCATCCCTCGATGGCCGATACTGTGAGAACTGTGCTTGAGGAGGAGTTCGTCTTTCCTACGGATATTATAGATGAGATCAGATCCGATGATGATGCCTGGGAGAATTACAATAACTTCTCGGAATCGTACAAAAGAATCAGGATCGCATACATAGATTCCGCCAGGAATAGGCCTGAGGAATTCGAGAAGCGGCTGAGAAATTTCATAGACAAGACAAAAAAGAACAAGATGATCGGATTCGGCGGGATCGATAAGTATTATTGATCTTCCTCATCCAGAATGGAACCTTTCCATCATGACTCAGATGTAGAAATACAGCGGGTCGAAGAAAATGTATGCGAAGAAAAGGAACGAGATCACGTAAATGACGTTGAAAAGGGCCAGCTTTCCCCCGTCCTCCTTCAATTTCTTGCTGAAGAATACGGATCCCAGTATCATCACCCATATTCCCAGCACGTGCAGGTAGCCCAGGAGGATGCACATGGGGAGCTTCTTCCAGTCGAATTCGTATACGATCGATCCCACGGCGATGCTTACGAGAATCGATACCAGCAGGAAGGATATCAGTCTACTCTGGTCGAACAGCATAGGTCGTTCCAGGTTCCTCTCCATTCTCCTGTCGCTCCTTACGGAATTGAAATTCGACTGTTGAAATGTGAGATCACTGACGTAGTTGCGACCCTCGGACCTGATCCGGACATATGTGAAATATGAATGGTGCGCTGTCACGTTCTCGAAATATCTGGAGTAATATTGATCTCTCAGATCAAGCTCGTCCCTGTGGAGGTAGTAATAATCGTCGTACGTGTATCTATCGTCGTAAAATTCCCGGTAGATGAATTTATCATAGGGGTCCTGACAGTAACCGTCGAAATATCTGATCTTCACATCATTTTCGATCTCCTCGTTCTGGTCAGGCTCGTATATTCCGTTCAGTATGATGTTGACGGGGATTATCTCGTCCTTGTACATGCCCGTGAGCAGCATCGGGTAGTATGCCTCGTCTGAAGGGAATTCCACATAAATTCCCGGCTGGATGCCATCCGTGGTGAGGTTCTCGATCCATGTTACGATGAACGAGAAATTATTGTTGATGTAATGGTCGAGGGGATCTATCATCCCTTCATCCAGATGAATCCCGTTTCCGGTGAAATATTTGTAGATGGAGGTCCCCGACGACGCCGATATCAGCTCGGAATGGATCCCGTCGATGTCTATTGCATCGAAGATCTCGACGTAGTCCGGACTTCCCTCCTTTAAATTCCCCGCTGAATCGGATGAAAATGACATCATGGACAAGCCGATTACAAATCTTCCCAAGGGTACCGCAGAAGAGAGGTACATCATGAAACAGTCCTCTTTCATCTGCTCGTACTCGTCGCGGGTACCTTGTTCCAGGTCGCTTCCCTCGTAGATCGGGGCGAGCGTCTCGATGTCGAAGGAGATGTTCCCGGGATCTGAGGGGATCGGCAGGACCCATGCGGATCTCTCCTGATCCTTTCCCTCCACCGATATGGTAACGGTCATTCTCTGATAACCGGGCTGATAATCGATGAAGGCGGTCTGATCCTCTTCCACGAGGTATGAGAGGTCCTCCCAGGCGTAGATCACAAATCCGTCCCCTCCCGCGCTGCCCGTATATTTGATCCCCGCCGCGAGCAGGATGAGAATGAATAAGATGCAGATCCCCGATCTTTTCTCCTCTTTTGCCATTTTCCCTCCCCTTAAGGATCGAGAAAGGGGATTGACCGGGATATATAGATAATTTCTACATGCATGCCCGATCAGATCGATATGTTCCAAAAAGATGACTGAAATAATAAATAACCGGTAATATCATTCGATTGAAGTGGAAGAATTCCGGATTGAGAAGAATCCAAAAGCCTCCGCGGTGATCGTCGGGGTATTGATCTTCGTATGCGCGGTCGGTTTGATAAGTCCCATATTCATCGGCATATACGGGATAATCCTCGTGATCGGAGCGATACTTGCCTTTGGAGTATACGGAGTGATCCTGAAGGGGATAATGGAAAAGAAGAGCCTGGTGATCGATGACAAGGGCCTGAGATATTACTGGGAAAGAAATCTGACACAGGAGATAGAATGGGAAAACGTGAGCAGGATCGAGATATTCGACCAGGCGCACAATGATTTCG
>JBLIRG010000056.1:0-20742 GCA_049472195.1 Thermoplasmatota archaeon | reverse complement strand
AATATATCCTCCTCGGTCCCCGGTTTTCCCTCCACCTTCTTGATAACGGCAAGTCCCACCTCTCCGAACTTCTGATCGGGCACTCCGAGGACCGATACGTTCTCCACCATGTTTATGGTGAAGAGGAACTCCTCGGTCTCCCTCGGATAAACGTTGAACCCGCCGCAAATGTACATCTCCTTCTTTCTTCCGACAATCCTGACGTATCCTCTCTCATCCATAACCGCAAGGTCACCCGAATACAACCATCCCTCCTCATCAATGGCCTCTGCGGTAGCTTCCGGCTTCCTGAAATATCCCTTCATGATGTTGTATCCGCGGGAGGCGAGCTCGCCGGTTTTACCCGACGGAAGTGGTTTGTGATCGTCATCGACGATCCTGACCTCCTGTTCAGGAAGGGCTCTCCCTACTGTCTCGACCCTGTCCTCGAGCTTGTCGTCCAGCGATGTCATCGTGATCACGGGAGATGCCTCGGTGAGCCCGTATGCGATGACGATGTTGGCACCCATCTTGTCGCTCGCACCCTTCATCACCTCGACCGGGCACGGGGCACCGGCCATCACGCCCGTTCTCACACTGTGAAGATCGAAGGACCGGTTCTTCAGGACCTCGAGGTAGCCTATGAACATCGTGGGGACGCCGTGGACGATGGATATGTTGAACATTTCCATGTAAGAGAGGGCCTCCTCGGCGTTGAACGAGGGCATCGGTACAATTCCCGAGCTGGCCGATACCGATGCGGTTATGCCGATCACGCAGCCGAAACAGTGGAAAAAGGGAACGACGATCAGGGTTACGTCCTTCACATTCTGATCCATGACCTCTGCGACCTGCTCGGCGTTCTTGGAGATGTTCAGATTCGTGAGCATCGCTCCCTTCGGCTCGCCCGTGGTTCCGGAGGTATAGAGTATGAACACGACATCATCCGGATCCATTCCTTCAGAAACCTTCGTTAGCTTATGGTCGCTCCCGTGATCCTTGCCGAGATCCAGAACTGATTGAAAGGTGTCCATTCCCTCCGAAATCCCGTCCCCGTATACCACCACCCTTCTGAGATTAGGTATCTTTCCCCTGAGCGAATCCAGGATCTCGATATAGTTGATTCCGAGGAACTCCGATGTCATGACAAGACCCGTGGCCTCGGAGTTGTTCATGATGTAGTCGACCTCCTTTGCCTTGTATCGGGTGTTCATCGGGACGGTGACACCCCCCATCCTTGCTATCCCGAAGAATGCTGTTATCCACTCGGGATAATTGGGCATGTAGAGACCGATCCTGTCACCTTTCTCCAGACCCATCTTCAGGAGGCCGCTGGCAAATTGACTTGCCATCTCATCCAGCTGCCTGTAGGTCACTGCGATATCCTGGTAGAAGACCGCGATCCGCTCTGGATTCGTCTCTGCTGCATGTCTTAGGAAGTCGGATAAAGTGTATTTTCTGTCCTGCATATACGGGCCTCCGGAAGGATCCGAAGGCCCCTAAGAAAATCACATTCAAATAATTTATCCGAGAACATATAGGAACTGATGATTACATCTGTCATAAACTGATCATAACTGATCATATGCGGATTATTACCCTGCCCGTTGTATCCGGAAACACCGGTAGGTCTCAGACGATCTCGAAATGGAGGATATCCTTCATGGTCCCCTCCCGGTCCTTTTTGGGTCTGAGGACTGCCTTTACCTTCTTTCCGGAAAGATCAACGCCGAGGTCCTTGGTCTTGATCCTTCCAAGCATGGATCCGTCGGTCCCGTCGATGTCTATCAGGGCCATGACCACAGGATCCTCAAGTGGATCTCCATGAGCATCGAGAATTGCCGTCGTATTGACCCTTATAACTCCCTTTGGCTTGACCTCGGTGAAAGCGTTGTCCGGGATCTCCACAAAGCAGTCCTCACAGTAGAGTCTGGGTGGAACGTAGACCTTTCCGCATTTCCCGCACTTGGAGGCCAGGAAGGTATCATTTTTCATGAGGTTCTTGAAGAACTTGTCGCCCGCAACTCCGTTGGAATAGAAGTAATCGGCCTGCATGTTCCCCCGCCAGTGCATGGGTGTTGTCGGGTCCGTTTGCTTTTCCAGGAATGTCATTTCTTTCCACCTCCTTTGAGAGGCTTGAAATACATGATGTCGGTGATTGCGCCCTCCCTTTCTTTGGCCGGCTTCCACACCGCTTTCACCCTCATTCCGATATGGATGTCCTCCGGTGATACCTCCCCGAAGTAGTGCATGATACCGTGCAGCGGTGACGCACCATCTATCGAAATCACACCTATGAGGATCGGGTCCTTGATCCTTCTGGCATCGGAATCGATGTACGATATGGAGTAGGTCTCTATTGTCCCCGTGTCTTTGACCTCCACCCATTCCTCTGTTGGTCCGTAGCAGTGTTCGCAGAACATCCTCGGCGGGACCAGGACACGGTCGCATTTCTTGCAGGTCCGTCCGAGTATCTTCCCCTCCTTCAGTCCCATCAGAAATTTGCTCATGGCCTGTCCCAGGCTCCAGCTGTACTGGACCTCGGGCTCCCACCAGGTGTAGGTGATGTTCTTCTTGTAGATATCCTTGGTCGAAACATGTGTTCCGGGTGCATACGGGGGTGATCCCTCTATCTTCTTTGCCATTTTTATCCCCTCCCTAGTACCATGACGGTGGCCATCTGCATGATATCGCCCCATGCCTGTCCCACACCGATCCTGGGATCGCCGGGTATCTGTCTTTTTCCGGCCTTGCCGGCGAGCTGCCAGTATAGTTCGCAAACCTTCTGTCCCATGGTGGCGGCAATTGGATTGCCCACACCCATCAGACCGCCGGAGGGACACATCGGCATATCGCCGTCCCTTTCTGTGACTCCCTCCCTTGTCAGGATGGGGGCTTCTCCCTTCTTGCAGAGTAGCAGCCCCTCCATGTGGTGGAGCTCCTTGTAATCGAAGGGATCATAGGGTTCTGCGAAATCGATCTCCTTGATCGGATTGGTTATCCCCGCCATTTTGTAGGCCTGCCTCGCTGCATTGGCAACATACTGCGGGAAGTATAGATCCCTGTTTGTCCACATGGTGGAATCGATGTTCCAGCCGACGCCTTCCACGTAAACAGGATCATCGGTGAACTGTCTTGCCTTCTCCTTGGAGCAGAAGATCAACGCCGAGGCACCGTCGCTCGGAGGACTGATGTCCAGCCTCTGCACCGGCCATGCCATCATCTCGGAGTTCAGGACGTCCTCGATGGTTATCTTCTCATCCGGAAGCTGTGCGCATGGGTGACCCACAGCATTGCGCTTGTTCTTCACAGCTACCCTTGCGATATCCTCCTTCTTGATATTGTATCGGGTCATGTACCTGTTCATCTCCATCGCAAAAAGCCAGACCAGGTTCGGATTCAACGGTCGGTCAAGGATCGGGTCCCAGATATGCCTGAAGGCCGTTTGGGCGTGCGGATGTACGTTGCCCATTTTCTCCTCGCATACGACCAGGGCGACATCGGCAACTCCGGATGCCACATGCCACCATCCGGCAATGGGGGCGAATACACCGGTCCCACCCCCGTTGAAAACCCTGACATACGGCTTTCCGACAGCGGCAGCGCCGTCCAGCAGGTTCTCGCCCTTCTGGTGGATGCCGTCAAAGGCATCGGGGGCGCTTCCCATTACGACCATGTCGATATCCTGTTTGGTTATCCCGGCCTCTTCCATTGCCATCTTCGTGGCAAGATATGAAAGCTCCTTTCCCGTCTCTTTCAGCCTTCTTCTGAAGACGGTCATTCCTGCTCCGATAACTGCTACCTCCGGCATTCTATGCACCTCCCCTTTCGAATATTGCAACAGCACCGCTGCCTGATGGTATTCCACGCCATGCCTGGGCCAAACCTCTTTCTGCGTCAGCAACCTGCCTCTTTCCGGCATGGCCTCTCAGCTGGGTAACGATCTCCAACGCCTTCTGCATGCCTGTTGCCTCCAGACAGTTTCCAACACCGAGCGATCCCCCAGACAAATTCGTGGGTAAGGATCCTGTCCTGTCCAGCTCTCCCTCCTCAAGGAGCCTAGCGGCCTCTCCCGGTCTCGCAAGGCCCACCGCCTCGAGATGCTGCAGCTCCTTGAATGAGAAACGGTCGTCAACCTCGACAACATCGATCTCCGACCTGGGTGTCTTGATCCCTGCCATCTTGTAGGCCATTTTTGCCGACATGGCGGCGTAATCACCATTCCATTTCCTCGTCGACAGCCATGGCGTCTCCGAGGACCACCCGAATCCCGAGAGGAATATGGGATCGGCGCCCAACTCTTTTGCTGTCTCCTCATCCGCAAGTACGAATGATATGGCACCATCCACGTTAGGGCTGATATCCAGGTTCTTGACCGGATCGAAGAGATAAGGAGAAGCCATCACATCATCCACGGTTATCCTTGCCTCGTAATCCGCATAGGGATTGAAGAAGGCATTGCCCTTGTTTTTAACGACAACCTCGGCGCACTGCTCCTCGGTGGTTCCCGATGATTTCAGGTAGCTCCTCATTTCAAGACCCGCAAGGAAGTAGGGATGAACTCTCTGCTTCTCCTTCGTACTGCCCACGAGTGGTTTCGGAGCCTCCTTGGTATATGTAGGCGATCCGCCGTACCAGGGTCTTTCCACGGGTCCCGATACCGGCCTTTCGAAGATCGGATCGAATCCGTGAAGGAGTATGTCCCCGTAGGTAAGCAGATCGGACACCTTGCTGTGTGCCTCAACTGCAACTACGTCCATCAATCCGGTCTTTATCTGCATGTAGGCCGTTCCTAATCCGTAGAGACCATCACCACATACGGTGCAGCAGGGTCTGAGGACGGCGCCGATCTGATCCGGCACGAACTCGTCGAAAATGCTGAACCCCTCCAAGAAATCCTCGGCACACGTAACGAAACTGTCGACGTCCTTTCTGGGATCGATTCCCGCATCGACGTATGCCTTCTGGCAGGCCTCGTACATGAACTCCTTCCATTCCACATCCGGTGTCATTGAATTAAAATCAGTGTGACCGATCCCGATCACGCATACTCTCCTAGTCACTTTCTCACCTTAACCTCTATATCTTCTTTCCTATCAATGCATCCCCCATGCAATGTATAAACTGATGGCTGGCACACACAAACGTCATCGAATGGAAATATGGGGTTTCTTCCCTTCCAATGACGGCGAATAAACAGCATCATGATAGAAAACCCTTTCCTATTTTGAAAAACGCATCGGAAATTTTCCATTATCCCGCTTAGACGGATCAGGAGAACTCGGGATCATTTCTTGATGATTATTCCCTCAGGATCTATCTCCCTGAGTTTCAACAATTCGTTTTCCGTCGGTTCTCCGGACACCCCGACATCATCGGGTATGATCAGATCGAATCCGGTATTGTCCACCACCTGCTGGACGGTCACTCCGGGATGAACGCTGATCAGCTTCATCCTGCATGTATTCTCGTCGAATCCCATCAGTGCGAGGTTCGTGATAACCCTGTACGGACCCGTACCCTTAGGGAGCCCCGCCCTCTCCCGGGCTCCGGGGCCGTCGATATAACCCGGTGTGGTTATGAACCCGACCTTCTCCGGCAGCTTTTCCCTGTCATGCCGAGCGATGATGATAGTTCTCCATGACAGGGATCCGAAATCGTTGGCTCCGCCGCTTCCCGGCAGTCTTGTCCGGGGCATATCGTGGTCTCCGATCACGGTGGAGTTGATATTTCCGTACATGTCAACCTCAGCTCCGCCGAGGAACGCGTAATCGATCATTCCTCTCTGTCCCGTTTCCATTATTCCCGCCAGGCCGGTAGCGGCAAGGGCCCTGTGGACGCACCTGGAATCCCCTACGGATTTGGGCAGCGTTGGTACCTGGGGGGCCATGCTTCCCGCTTCGAAGAAAATGATCAGGTTGGGGGCGTGCGTCTTCTGAGCCAGAAGAGCGGCGATCATGGGGAGCCCGGTCCCCACCCCTACGATCTTTCCGTCATCAAGCTGATGTGCGGCGATGGCCGCCATTAATTCAACGGGAGAGTAATCGGTCATCTCAACTCCTCCAATCGTCTGAGCTCGTTCAATTTTCGGTTTCCCACCAGATCGAGGTATTCCTCGAAATCGCCCACCGAATAGACCCATTTATCCAGATATGCTGCGAGATCATCGGGATCCCTGCCGGCCTTGAGATAGTTCATCAGATGGTCCTCGTCGAAATAGTATTCATAAGGCATATTACCGGGATGGCTGCCGAAGGGGGCCTCCACCACAGCGTCCACGCAGAAATATGGAATGGTGGTCCTTTCGGGAGCATCCCTGAAGAACGAATCCGGAACGATCCTCTCGGCGGTCACTATGACCCTTTTTGAGGCTTTTGCCAGATCGTCGTCCTTGACGAGCGTCCCGCGGACCGCGCAGTTTCCGAACCGATCAGCATAGTGGACATGAATTATCGCAACGTCCGGCATCAGAGCCGGCAGCGCCACCAGTTTCTGACCGGTGAACGGGCATTCCATCTCCCTTGCCGCGCTGTGGTTGAACGTATCAGATCCCAGCATGATCCTCGCAGGAAGGAACGGAAGCCCCATTGCGGCGGCCTTCAATCTCCATGAAAGGGCTGCATTCGTCCACTCGACGCATTTCACCCTTCCGGATTCCACTGCCCTTCTGCCGTTCTTGGACAGGCCCCTTGTTTCATAGGCAAATGAGTATGCGACATCGACCGCATCCACGCAATCGCCTGCAATGAGGACGTCAAGGTCATGGACTGCCGTGTGACCGGATATTCTCAGATGTTTGATCTTCTTTCTGATTATCTCGTAGATCAAGGGCATGGAGATCCTGACATGGCCGAACCCGCCGATCCCCATGTAGAAACCGTCCTCGACGAATCTCTCAACGGCGGATCCCACAGTGGTTATCTTATCGACCAGCCCCCTCTGTTTCCTCTCCCGGTTCCATTCCCTTATCTCATCGGAATCAACGGAGCTGAGAAGCTCGCCTTTCCCCGTTTTCAGCATGGTAGAACCCATTCAGTAATTCATACACGAATATTTAATGTTTGGAATGCCGTCATCGGGGTATGGATTTCTTTGGTCGAATAATATGCGAAATATTAACTATTAACAACGGGTTTCGGATTTCGATCTGCCGTTTCAGGTATGTTATTATCGACAATCAGAGGTGCTATCATGGATTTCAGGCTCACCCCGGAACAGAGGATGCTCAGAGATATGGTCAGGGAGTTTGCGCAAAAGGAGATAAAACCCAAGGCCTCCGAGATCGACAGGGAGGAGAAATTCCCCTGGGAAATAATCAGGAAGATGGGAAAGCTGGGACTGATGGGCATGACAGTTCCCCAGCAGTACGGAGGATCCGGGATCGACAAGATCAGCTACAATATCGTCCTTGAGGAGATCGGAAGGGTTTGCGGGTCCACGGGCCTGACTGTGGAAGCTCACAATTCGCTCGGTGTCGGACATATCTACGAGATGGGAAACGAGGAGCAGAGGAACAAGTATCTGCCCAGGCTGACCGGCGGGGAAGCCCTCGCCGCGTGGGCTCTGACCGAACCCAATGCCGGATCCGATGCCGCCTCGCTTCAGACCACGGCGGTCCCCGATGGTGACGAATGGGTTCTCAACGGCACCAAACAGTTCATCACCAGCGGAAGCCTGGCCGAGGTAGTCACAGTGATGGCCAAGACGGATAAGAGCAAGGGAGCAAGGGGCATAAGCGCTTTCATCGTGGAGAAAGGAACGGAAGGATTGAAGGTCGGCGTGGAGGAGGACAAGATGGGATTGAGAGGTTCGGTGACCTCCGAGCTGATCCTGGAGGACCTCAGGGTGCCCAGGGAAAACATGCTGGGGGAGCCGGGCATGGGATTCATAGGGGCTATGAAGATACTGGACAGGGGGCGTACCGCCGTTGGATCCCTGGCGGTGGGTCTGGCCCAGGGAGTTCTCGATGAATGCATTGATTATTCCAGACAGAGGCAGCAGTTCGGAAGGCCCATCTCCAAATTCCAGGCGATCCAGTGGATGATAGCCGATATCGCGACGGATGTGGAGGCTGCCAGGCTGCTTGTGAGACAGTCGGCCGATCTCGAGGAGAGGGACGAGCCGTTCGGAAAGGAAGCCTCGATGGCGAAGCTCTTCGCATCTGAGATGGCTATGAGGGCCGCCGTGAAGGGCGTCCAGATCCACGGAGGATACGGTTATACGAAGGAATACGCGGTGGAGAGGTTCTTCCGGGAAGTCAAGCTCTACTCGATCGGGGAGGGGACGTCCGAGGTTCAGAGGATGGTTATCGCAAAGAAACTGGACCTGTGAGACCTAATATCTTCGGCCGCTCTCCAATCGTTCCGAAACATACTCAAAATTTAATATCGAATGTCGTGTTTAAAGATTCGACATGAGCATAATATCCAGCCGTTTTGTTCACAAGATTCCACTGATCATTTTCTCGCTCGACATGATCCTGGTCCTATCCCTGTTCATCGCACCGGCTACCCTGGAACCCCATACGGTCGAAGGTCTCGACGGCAGGGCCAACATGATGGATTACCAGGATGAGTGGAGGACCATGGATCCGTTCCATGCGGCTGTTTACACATTCGGGGATTTCAACTGCCACCAGAGGGATTCCCGATCCCTGCACATCAACGGCAACCAGATGCCCCTCTGTGCCAGGGACGTGGCTATTTTCACCGGCATTCTGTACGGAGCGGTTCTTCTTGTGAGAGCCCGGGCAAGCGACACTCCCCAGGACACCCTTTTGGGATTCTTTCCCCGGAAACTGAGAAAGAAGCTCGACGGGGCCAAGGGAATTTTCGTCGTTCTATTCATACTTGGCCTTCTTTTCGTACCCACAGCCCTTGACGGCGGTATACAGATGTTCTCCAAGGCGGATTTCTGGCCCTTCGGATTCGAACATGAGTCCACCAATCCCCTCAGGGTCGCCACCGGATTTCCCATGGGGGTTTCCCTCGGAATAGTTGTCACCGTTCTGGTGATGTCGCTGTTCTCGCGCAGGGATGACGGGTCGGAGCCGCTGCTGAAATTCCCTGTCAAATGATCTCTTCTTTCTCGGTGGAATTTTTCTTTTTCCTAATAACATTCCAGATAACTACTGCTGCAAGGATTAAGACAAATGCCGCCATGAAACCAACAACTGGGTAAACTGGGAATCCTGAGTCTTTACTATCTTCTTGTGTAGTTCCATCATAATCTTTCGAGGTCTCACTTAAATCAGCGTCGGCAATCTCACCATTGGCGATTGTCTCGTTTTCCTCCTCATCGGATTCCGAATCACCATCATCGGGCTCATCATCATCACCTGAGGGTGGTTGTGGATTATCGTCGTAAACGACAACCTCTATAAATAAAGTATATTCAATGAATACACCCGTCCCTTCATGGGTCAATGGATTCATGTTTTCAGCGCAAAGTTCTACCGGATATGTGTCCAGCGGGGTCCTCGGAGATGTTGATACCCTGATCGAAACATTGGAGCTTACGTTCGGAGGGATCTGAAACTTTTGCTGTGACATCTGAACGACCATCTCCGCACTATTTAGATCGTCAAGATTAGTCACCGAAAGATTCACGAATTCATCAACATCTCCGTTGTTCGATATTGTAACAAGATAAGTAACGCTTTCACCCCTGGCCACATCCTCATAAGGTTTATCACAGCCAAGGGTGATTTCCGGATGTTCATTGACGTATATCAAAGCGACATCTTCCTCACAATCACCGCTATGAACTCCCGGATCATAGGACCAGTTGCCGCAAGCGGTCAACCTAAACACTCCAGACAAATCGGTTGGAATATTAATAATTACATGGAAAGGCAGGTCCGTGATCCCCTTGGTGAAAATCAGTTTATCTGTGATAGAAGCGGATATGTTATCGATGGTTGTGTTAAGGTTCACGATAAGTTCTTGGATCTCAGGGATCCAGGGCACATTCACGGACACTGTACCATTGAGTGTTAAAACCGCTCCCATACCCGGATCAAGGTCCACAAAGATCCTGGTTGAATCAAAAATGATATTGACCTCAGCACCACCAACCGCCTCTGCTTCTGATCCTTCAGGGAAGAAAAGCATTACTAAAAAGAAAGTGACAGAAACTAGTGTTAATATGATGATACTTGGGCTCCTCATATTTACACCGATTATCAATTGGTTGGATGACTATATATAATGGTCCGAAATGGTTTTTATATTACAGGATTTTCCACCGTTATCCGATAGGACCAATCAGAATCTCTAATCTAACATTGCTCAAAAAAAAACCGATTCCCTTTTTCCAAAGCGGTTTAATATGATAAGTATTATGGGCGTCCCGTTTTCATGACGGATGACACAGCGTATGGTTCGACCGGACAGAGGCCTGGGAAGGAGGGAGAACCGAGGGATATTCGGGTATACCTTCAGAGGCAGAAGGAGCAGAGGAACGTACGGATCGGTCCCGATCACAAATTGACCGAACTGCTTGCCGAACTCGACATCCCCCCTGACGGGATCATCGCGTTCACGGCCGGATGCCCCATCCCCCTGGATGATGTCATCTGGGATTACGATGAGATAACGATTGTTACTGTGTCCTCTGGAGGATGATCACATGACGGAACCTATCTCGCTTTTCAACATAGGAACTGCCGGCTGCGGGAAATCCACCCTGACATGGTCCATGGGAGAATGGATGAGAGAAAACGGATACAGTTCAGCGCTCGTCAATCTCGATCCGGGTGCGGATGCATTACCTTATGAACCCGATATTGACGTTCGCGAGTGGATAACCATACAGGACGTAATGGACGAATACGGACTGGGCCCGAACGGAGCCCAGGTGGTTGCCGCGGATATGCTGGCTCTCCACCTGAACAAGGTTGTTCAGGGAATCGATTCGGAGAGGACGCAGTATGTGATATTCGACACCCCCGGCCAGATCGAGCTCTTCGCTTTCAGGGAATCGGCCAGGGAGTTCATCAGGAGGCTTTTTCCCGATAGATCGTATCTCATATACCTGATCGATCCCTTCAACGCGAGAACTCCGTCCGGATTCATCAGCCAGCTAGTTCTTTCCAGCCTGGCAAAGCTGAGGTTCCACGTTCCATGCCAGGAAGTGATATCCAAGGCCGACATGGTTGAACCGGAACTTGCGGAGCTGATAGAAGGCTGGACAAAGTACCCGGACAACCTTTACGATGCAGTTATGGCCGAATCGGGCGGATCCGATTTGATGAACGTAGAGCTCGGAATGGAACTGTTCAAGGTCCTTGAGAACCTCTCGCTGTTCTCATCCCTTCATTGGATATCGGCAAGGGAGATCGACGGACTGGAAAAGATATACCAGACGGTCCAGCTTACATACGGCGGCGGGGAGGACCTCCAGCAGATGAAAGGATAAGGGGATGCCGCTGCATGCACGCCAATCTGATGACGGATCAAACCGGAGATACCATTTCCATAAATGGTAAAATGTTTGACCGTGTTACCGAAAAACGATCCGGAGCTGATTGAGATGCGCTCTAGCTCGGACGAATCAGGGAATTACGGATGCGGCTACTGTATGAGCCCTTCCTGCGTGTACAACGAGGTCAGAGGCGGCGGGGAATGTCCTTTCTACAACAGACAAACGGGATACGGCGAGAAAGAGATCAGGGAGAGGGTTCAGAAGATCAACGACATACCCAGGGGATCGCCCATGCTTCAGGAGGTGTCCCCCTGCACGGAATCCGGAATGTACACGATCGAAGGAATCCTGAGGGATCCCGAGGAATTCGATAGATCGGCGGTATTCGATCCGGAAACTCTGGGCCGCCTTCTGGAAGCAGCGCCTTTTCAAAAGATGAAATGGTCCCCCCAGCTCGGATACGGTATGGGACACAGGCCGGACGGTTCCAGGGTCCACCTTCACAGCCGGGGAAAGATAATCATCAGGAAAGCTCCGGGCAGAAGGGAAGCCGACAGGATGTTCTATTCCCTGACGTCCCTTGCCCGTCCGGCCCTGCTTTCGATTAAAGGAGGTTTCATTCTCTGGGAGGCCCTGTTCCTGAATTATCATGACGGGGATCGGATATCCCGCGGCGATCTCGATCCTTATCTGAAATGGGGACAGAAAGATGGCGATCCGGTTGTAATGATCGATTCCTCGGAGGACGCCTACAGGGAGCTTGATGAGAAAACGGGCGATGAATTCAGATCCCAGATCATCGAGATCCTCGAGAACCTGCGCGGTATTCACCAGGGTCCGGACGAGATCGAATCTCTGAAGGAGAGGTTGAGCGGGACATGGAGGGATTTCGAAAAAGATGGTTTCGAAGATGAAGGCCGGGCCCTCGGGACGAGGGTATTCTTCCTATCGGCTACAAGATCAATAAGCGGCCTGGAGATGTTTCTGGATCAGGATCCTTCGAAATGGGAATCGGATCTCCGCGAGATCACGGACAGGATCATGGGTGTGTGGGCTCCGAACAGATCGGAGATCTCCCTAAAGGGATTGGATATCGGACAGCTCGATGCATCGAGGGGATTGATGCAATGCACATATTTCCTGATGCCGTTTGGCAGGGGGATTTGGATTTCTGCGAACGGAAGATGATGCCGCTTTTCAGCCATCGGGGATTTGTATTGCATTAGATATAAATAATCAAAGAGGTGATTTGGAGAGGGAAACTCGCAGAGCCTGATCCCGATCCTTGGAGTGATGCAATGTCCGTTACCAAGCTGGAGAGACTGAAGAGGGAGTTGAAATCCGCCGTTTCCGAGGAGGATTTCGAACTCGCCCTGGACGTGGTAGAGGACATACTCTTGATCGAAGAGGACAACGCCCAGTTCTGGAACTCCAAGGGCGTGATCCTCTCGAAGCTTGGAAAGATCGACGAATCGCTTGAAGCATTCGATACAGCCCTTCATACGGATACGAAAGAACCCAAGATCTGGTACTCGAAGGGCTGCGTCCTCATGGATTCCGGGAAGCTCAGGCCCGCCCTCGCCTGTTTCTACAAGGCCCTGGACCTGGACCCGGATTACCAGAAAGCGCTGGAGAGATTCAACAAGTGCCTCGCCGGGATGGCGGAAGCAAAGAAGATGGTCGTTGCCCTCGAGGATGATGAGGCTCTTTCCGAGGAGGAGGAAGAGGCGGAGGATGAAGAAGTGGAGGAAGAGGAGGAGGATATCGACGAGGAGGCGGAGGAAACCGCCAAGCTCATCAGGGACAAGAGGAGGAGGAAGGGAACATTTCTTGATGATGAGATGTTCGAGGAGGAGCTGGAGGAAGAGGAGGAGGGCTGGGAAGACGATGAAGGGGAAGAGGAAGAGGATGATTGGGGTGATGAAGACTATGTGGAACCCAGCAAGGTGATCACCTGTAAATGTGGGACCAAGGTACCCATTTACACCGAAGAGAGGCCCTGCAGGTTCGAATGCGACCACTGCGGCAGGACCGGCACTCTGAAAAAGTAGTTTCATCTGCCGCTGTACCAATGAAGCAGAAGTTCCAGCGGAGTTGTAGCCAGTATCAAAAAGACTTCCATATCCTCCTCGTTCTCATCGATCAGGGTCACTCCCCATATTATCCTCGCGTCCTCCCTTATCCTTCGCTTCAGGACCTCAGCGGCGACAAGGGAGTCCTCGAGTGAGAGATTGGCTCCTCCCACGACGTTCACCAGCGCCTTTCTCACGGTAGCAAGGTCAACCTGGCACAACGGATTGGTCAGCGCATCGTTTACGGATGTGGCGGCTCCGTTTCCTCCGGGCTGGGCAACCCCCCATGTCATCGTGAGGACCGTGCCACCCCGGGACGTTATCAGCAGGTCCGCATGGTCCAGATTCACCACCCCCGGGGCGAACATCATTTTGGCAAGATGCCGGACGATATTGGCGATATCCATGTACCTATGCTGTTTGATCACCTTTGGCGGAAGGGCGATGACGCCGTTGAACTGAAGACCAAGATCGAGGTATTCCTTGTTCATCAGCTCGAGATCCCGTATCGATTTGAACCTTCCCCGGTTCAATGCTATGCAGAATGATGATCCTCCAAGATTGAGAACCTCCCCTGAAAAGTACCTCGCCGGAAGGATCCTGTCGACGGATCCGATGTCGATAATGGAGATGACCATATCGCCCGGATTGATCCCCTCGAGGAGCCTCTGAACCAGATCGTAATCCCTGACCGTAACAGAGTGGGGTGACAGAACGGAACCGGATTGATTTCCAAGGTTGGCCTTGTCCTTGAACCGGCCGCCGTCTCCTCTTTCCCCATCATCCGGTCCGGTAAGAGAGGAGATGTCGCTCATCTTCTCGAGATCGGGATGCCTGTACCTCTCGATGATCTCGTCATTCCCCTCTATCCAGTCTACCGAGTCCGGATCCTCCGCTCTCTTTATGATGATAGGATGCGAGGATCCTGCGAGAAGAGGTATCATATGATCCGCCACGACATCGGATCCCTTATCGAACGACACCAGGACGATCTTGTTCAATTCAATGTCTCCTACATCCACGAATCCAGGGTGGAATTGGCGGTGGTCTTCTTCTTCTTATCGGTCCCTTTTTCATTTCCCATATCAAAGGATCGATCCCTGTCCCTTCTCTCCTCGGTTCGAAAGTCATCAAAGAGGGATGCCTGGGCCGAACCCGTCAGCAGTTCCTTCTCAGAAACGCCGAATACCTCGGTAACCCTGGACAGGGTGGATGCCAGTCTTTCGGCGTAATAGCTGTAGTCCGGTTCATAATTGAACCTCTTTCCGTCGAGGTACGGTTCCACACGCTGGGGCTTTGCCTTAGCATCAGTGACTATCCACGAGATCTTCATTCCTGGGACCATCTCAAGACCCAGGGAGCGGGATTTTCGCAGAGCCTGCACGTTTGCCATGGAGTCGGGATTCTTGTATGCCTCCCGGATCCGGTCCTCGTCAACCTCCTGGATCGATCTGGAGATGACCAGGGATTCGTTTTCAACCTCACCTTCCCTGCACCTTCTGATGATATCGCGCGACAGGTCCAGGGCCCCGTCGATATCTCCGGAGAGTATATGCTTGAACACATCCGAAAGTGATCTGCTCTGAAGATCGAAGGCGTCTGTCCTTCGCATCTCGTATCCACGGACGACCATGCTCTCCTCCGGCCAAACGACCAGGCCGACATATCGTTTCTTCTTCCCGTGGGTGAAGAAAGAGGAGAACACCTTCTCGAACTCCAGGACCGAAGCGCCTGACGAGAACCTCCTTGCCAATCCCCTTCCGAACTCTATCGTTTCATCCGGATCATTAAACGGGGACTGGATGAATATGGAGTCCGTGTCCGAGTATATCACCTTGTTTCCCTCGTCCTGAAGGGTGGAGATGATATCGGTTATCGCCTCCCTGGCATAGGCGGTGATGGATGATCCGATGGATCGGTCCGTGAACCTGTAGAAATACGAGGCGAAGACGCCGTAAAACGAGTTCATCAGGACCTTCAGAGCCTCCTGCAGGCCGTTGTAGAACTCCTTTTCCTCGGGATCGGTTGCGGCCTTCATGTTCCTCTTCGCCTCTCCGCGATCCTCCATGAGCTTCTTCAGTATGCCGGGTACCAGCCCGTTCGCCACATCCCGGGGTTTGAAATAAATGTTAGGAATTGGTGACGGTTCTCCCTCGGAAGGATCGCGGGTAAGGGTGGTGAAGCAGATGTTGTGCTTTATCATGAGCGAGGGATACATGGACCTGAAATCGAGAACAGCCACCCAGTGATAGAGGCCCGGATCGACCGAATGGACGTAGGCTCCCTCGATTTTCGCGGTCTTCCTCTCGTGCCTGGTCAGCGGTATCCCGATATCGGCCCTGTCAGCCTCCCTGATAAGTATGGAATCGATGAGGTTTGATGTGGTACCGGTCAATATGTCGGCAAGGGGAAGCATCGCGACGTAGGATAGTGCCATGCCCCTTTTGATCGACTGCGTCTTATCCAGGATCCTGAGGGCCAGGGATGCGTCCTTCTCGCAGTATTTGATCACCTCTTCCCTTCGGTTCTCCCATTCGTATTCTATCTGCGAGGTGTCGATCTCGTCCTTGCCCTCCCCGAGAACGAGCTGCGATACCGCTTCCAGGCTCTCCTTCTTCGGCCGGAAAGTCGTTTTTGCCTCCCACCAGGCGTCAAGTATTATCCTCCCCCTGGCTTTCCACGACCTGTATCCGAATTTTTCGACGGCCGTTCCGTCCCTTCCGATGTTGAGGGATGGAATACCGATGGCCTCCATCCTCTTGATGAGATGCGGTATGTCGTATCCGTCGATATTGTAACCCGTGATGATATCCGGGTCCTCCTTGACGACCAGCTCCTGAAACGATCGGATGATCATCTCCTCGCGCCTCTCCCTCTCGATGACAACCTCCTCATCAGGAACGATGCTTCCCGTCGAGAGATCTCCGTCGTCGAGCTGAAGCCATCCGGTGGAATGGCCCAGCATGAAAAGTTCGCCCGATTTGATCGAGTTCTCTATATCGAATGACAGAACCTTCAGCCTGATGCGGAACGGCTCCGTACGCCTGATCTCCTCGGCGGATACGACCACATCGGTGGTGTATCCCTCCCTCCCCACCTCTTCTCCGTGCACTTCAAGGTAGCTGCCCAGGTCCAGGTCGTAATAGAAACGGAATATGAAAGGTATGTCAGCCGCGAGGATCGTGAATCCCCGGTCCATCAATTTCTTTCGGTATGATGGGACCTCGTAAGGATATTTGATCGTTACAACCCCGCAGTTCTTCACATGGCCATCATACCACAGCGCACGTTTCGACACCTCGATCACACCGGGATCGTTTCTCAGCTCTGCCAGGACATCATCGTCGGGTTCCACTATGTGAAAATATGGTCTGAACCCCTGATACAGGACCGTTGCGGACCGGCCGTCCGACATTCTTCCGTGGAGCTCGATAACTACCCCGTCTTCCACTTTCGTGTAGTGGCCGCTGATTACCATTAACCTCCATGCTGCGATTCTATCCACCCCGATCGAATTGGTTATGATTGATCCGGACCTCTTTCATCATGCGTTGGCATGGATCTTGATGACATCCCCGTCCTTGAGCTCATGATCGTGTCCTATGGTCCTCCTGGTCCTGCAGTCCACGGCCCTGATGAAATGATCACCCAGGTCGGTATGGACCTTGTAGGCCAGGTCCCTTGCGTTCGATCCCTTTTTCATCAGGTGAGCGTCGGGCAGGATCCTTCCGTCCTTATCCGTGTATTTGTGCTCGTCCTCCACTGGATAGATGACGATCAGGTCCAGAAGATCGTACGCGGCCGCCTCCAGCGTTTTCTGAATATTGGTCGAACCGAAACGATCCAGGGTGCGCCTGATCCTGTCCAGGGCCTTCTTCTGGGCCTCATTGACCCTGGATGGATCGATTATCTCGAAATCAGGATCACCCGGCCTGTATCTGATCAATCCGGCCTTGTCAGCGCGTCTGAGAGCCAGCTCACCCTCCGAACATGTTGGTATAACGATATGGTCCTTGACGGCCTTCTGGAATGCGGAGACCACGTCGTTATCGACTTTATCCGCCTTGTTGGCGGCTATGATCATGGGTTTTGATACCTTTCTCAACTCTCCCGACAGATCAAGAAGTTCCTCGTCGGTCCATTTCGTGTATTTGTCCGAGAGGGAGAGGTTTTCCACAGCTTCATGAACGTGGTGGACCGTGATTCCCAGTCCGGTTAGTTTGTCCCCGAGCAGAACCTCGATCTTCATGTGCGAGGATTCGGCCATCCGGCTGATCTTGTGCCAGTCCTTGAGGATTATCCCGTCGAACCAGTAGTCGATCTCCTTAGCGAGGAACTCAACATCCTCCAGGGGATCGTGTCCTCCGCTGTCTATCGGATTCCCCTCGATATCCGTGGATCCCGATACGTCGACCACATGGATAAGCGCGCGCGCCTGCCTCACATCATCGAGGAATCGATTGCCCAGCCCCTTTCCGGAATGAGCATCCGGAACCAGACCTGCTACGTCGAGGAGTTCGACCGGCACGAATCGAATACCGTCGTCGCAGAACGAGTTCTTGGGACTGCACGTTACGCCAAGATCGCCGTGGGGGCATTTCTTCCTGAGGTATCCCATTCCCCGATTCGCCTTGATCGTCGTGAACGGATAATTTGCAATCTCCGCTCCCGAAAGGGATGAGGCTTCGAAAAAGGTCGATTTTCCAACATTCGGCTTGCCCACCAATCCGATCTCCGTGGATATCCCTCCGTATCATCGATCCTCGAGAGGACCGGGGTTGATGGTTCTCATCAGACTATAATATTTCTCCCGACCCGAAAAATCGAAAGCTCTTGGAGTCGAGGTAAACAAGTCCGATAACATGATCGGGCCTGTGCCAGAAAGGTGACTCGGGCCTCAGCCTCATCCGGCAGCTGTTGAAGCTGGATCCCTGTGCTGTCCCCTCGATCTCCAACACCTCGCAGGGGATCATCTGGAGGGAGATGAATACATGGAACCTGGATCCGGGCCTTATCACCTCGTTGTATAGTTTTGGTATCCTGAATGTTCCCCTGAACTCGTCGATAACCTTGATATCGGATCCTTCGGGTGCAAGGCATGTACCTCTGGGCAGGTCCTCGTGGGATATGTTCTTAAGGGCGAGACCGACCCTCGATCCCCTGGGCGCTTCCGTGTGGTCCCTGTCCTGAATCTGTATCGACCTGATAATGATGGATTTATTGCCGGGGTAGACCTTCAGCTCCTGGTGTTTTTTTATCGTTCCGCTCTTGACAAATCCGAGCGCAACACATCCCACTCCTTTAACGTTGAATGCTTGATCGATGATCACGAGGGGATCTCCGTGGGAATCCTCCGCTTCGATCTCGAACAGGGATTCCCTGAGATAAGCCGGATTTGGGTCGAAATCGGAATATTTTCCTGCGGCCGTCTCCCCCGCTATCCTGTCAAATCGATATCTCACCGTCGGATCGTCTATGGATTTGAAACCTGCTCCCTTGTCCATCAGGTCCAGGGCAATGAGTATCTCCCCGAGGTCCCTGTCGATGGAATCGATCTTGAGATATACCCGGTCCGCCAGATATAGCGTGAAAAGAAGGGATCCGATCTTCTCGGGGTATTTGGAGGGGGATATTATGGAAACGATCCTGTCATCCCTTTTTAAATTGTGCACGCTGAATATTGTCTCCGTAGTTTTTTTACCGACGGAATCAACCCATTCCCTGGGTCCAATAATGGCGAGGGTGACATGATCCATGGGGTGCCCTATCTCGAAGTATATCAAATAATTTGCCCAGCATTGCAAGAACATGCCGCAAGCTGATAGTGAGAAAGGGGACTTTCGGATTGATCTCAGAAAAGATCATTCGGCGTCGTGGTCCACGACCTCGTCCCTCACCACCTTAGTGGATCGGAATTCCTTCTCCCATACGGGAGTCCCGGCATCCTCCCAATGGGGTTTCTCCGCGGTTGTCTCAAGCTTCTGGTGCTTCAATTTATCGATCTCGTCAGGTGTGGCCATAAAGGAGATGATTTCGTCCGTGCCGAACGACTCCTTTCTTTCCTCCACCTTCTTTTCCTTTGGTTTAATCAGGAATGGATTATCCTCATCTGGCATGGCGGGCCTCCCACGAAAAAATATTGTGTGTTTTCATATATATATTTTTCCCGAGATTCTGTAACAATAACGCCCCTGAAATCATTCATACAGTCAAAAAGTCACTTTCACCAAATCATTCCAAAACGATAATATCTACGTTCCATACTATTATGCCAAGGTGTTCGATTGGGATGGCTTAGGATACTTGGCGTTGTCATTCTCATAGCCGGCATGGCAGGTCTCGTGGTTTCCGCACTCGCCGGGGAGATGGCTTTCCATCTACTTCTGATCGTACCGATAATATCCATCTCGGGCCCTATCGGGATATTATCGGTCTTAACTGCGATAATCGGCGGGATGATGATCCTTTTTTCTTATTTCGGCAGATACCGAAAGATCGGGATGGGATCAGATGAGGACGGATCGACCTCATCAATGGAAGATCTGGTAGCCCTATCCTCTTCGGGTGATTACGGCGGAATAATATTTCTTGGGCCTTTTCCGATAGTATTCGGGAACAGATCGTTCCGGGAGAAGCTTCCGGGGTGGTTTCATCTTCTATTGATCGGGGTGATCCTGTTCATAGTATTACAGCTCGGTCTCATGATCCTCTTTATCATCATATGAAGATATACTGGCCCGAAAAAACGTATGATAATATAAATGCAATTTTCTATAATCAGGAAAAAGAATATTTTAAATAATATGAAAAACGAATAAACAATCTATATTAATATTTCATGTATCATTCCAGATAATGAGCGGTCATGTTGTGTATAACATAGCCGCGATCGAGTTCAATCAAATCAACAGGGGTTATCGAATGAGAAAGATCCTAATAATTGGAATAATGGCAATCTTCATCTCCGCGGCAATGATAGGCGTTCTCGCATCGGAGAAGAACTTTTCCTCGAACCAGTTCACCGAGGTTGACGGGGAGAACCTTGTGAACGTTTCGAGTCCGACGCTGGTTATCGGCGAGGACGGCTACAACAACGACGAATACCTGCTCGTGTACAACAACGCTACCTATTCCGAGCTGGAGTTCAACATATCCTGCGGCCCGAGCAACGGGGAGTATCCGTCATCCGTGAAGCTGGATATCGGAAACAACGACAGGTACGAATACGTGTTCGACGGCTACGGCTACGGGGACATGGGAGATCAGT
>JBLIRG010000055.1:0-20827 GCA_049472195.1 Thermoplasmatota archaeon | reverse complement strand
GGTTATCGGCGTGCCCGACAAGGTCTACCAGGAGGTCGGATGGGCCTTCGTCATGGCCGTACCGGGCCAGGAGGTCGCGGGAGAAGAGTTGCGCGAACTGTGCAAGAGCAAGCTGGCCAACTTCAAGGTTCCGAAGTACATCTGGTTCGTCGATGATTATCCGATGACCCAGTCGGGAAAGATACAGAAATTCAAGCTCAAAGAGATGGCCGTTGAGAAATTCGGTTTAAAATCCTGATTAGGGTACAAACGTATAAAAATCTCTCTGTAACTGAAACCACAATCTTTTATTATGCTGTTTCCTTTCCCTTTACCCCCCAGATCAGAGGTGGGAATTTCAGGCCATATGATGAACCTTTTCAGAGGTAATGAGATATTCGATTATTCAGGGGAAACCCGTCATATGACCTGCGTTTGGAACAAGGAGGAAAATCATGATTGAGATCCGATTTCACGGCAGAGGAGGCCAGGGAGCAGTGGTAGCATCTAAGGTTCTCGCAGACGCCGCTTTCAGGGAAGGAAAGGATGTCCAGGCCTTCCCGTATTTCGGCGTGGAAAGAAGGGGAGCTCCAGTGACCGCTTTTACCAAGATCGATGACAAGCACATCAGGAACAAGGCCATGATCTACGAACCTGACTGCGTGGTAGTCCTCGAGGCATCCCTGCTTACCGCCGTAAACGTCACCGACGGTTTGAAGGAGAAAGGCATCGTCATCGTCAACACGGACAGGGAACCCAAATTGGTGGCTGAACAGCTGGGAGTTGACAATGTCGCATGCGTCAATGCAACCAAAATCGCCATCGAGAACAGGCTCGGTTCCAAGATGGCCCCCATCGTTAACACCGCTCTGGTAGGGGCTATCGCCAGGGCAACCGGTCTTGTTAAAATTGAATCAGTGGTCGATGCGATCATGACCCTCCCAAGGTACGCAGAGAGGAACGCCCAGGCTGCCAGGGATGCCTATGATTCCGTCGTTTTACTGAAGGAGGCTGAGTGAAATGCCGTTGACCATAGATGAGATACCGCCGACACCGCAGAATACGGTGCCGTCCACCGTTGTCAAGACCGGCGGGTGGAGGGCGTTCAGACCGATTTGCGACAACAGCAAATGCATCAAATGCTGGACCTGCTGGAAGTTCTGTCCGGATGTCGCGATAAGCATAGGCGAGGACGGACCTGTTTACGATTACGATCACTGCAAGGGATGCGGCATATGTGCCAACGAGTGTCCCGTGAAATGCATAGAGATGGTGCCGGAGGCAAAATAGGAGGTGATGAAGATGGTCAAGGAACTTCTTACCGGGAACAAGGCAACGGCTTACGGATCCATGTATGCCAGGGCACAGGTGATTGCTGCATATCCGATAACACCGCAGACGACCATTGTCGAGAGAATTGCCGATCTCATTGCGGAGGGAAGGATGGACGCAAAATTCATCAAGGTCGAATCGGAGCATTCGGCCATGGCGGCAACGGTGGCAGCATCCAATACCGGGGCCAGGGCATTCACGGCCACTTCGGCCCACGGATTGGCATTGATGCACGAAGTACTTATCTGGGCCGCAGGAGCCAGGACCCCTTGCGTTCTGGTCAATGTAAACCGGGCGATGGGGCCGCCGTGGTCGGTCTGGGCGGACCATCAGGATGCAATGGCACAGAGGGACACGGGACTCATACAGTTCTGGTGCGAGAACAACCAGGAGATCTTCGACACGGTGATCATGGCTTACAAGGTCACGGAAAATCACGACATCCTCCTCCCGGCCATGATCAACCAGGATGCGTTCTACCTGTCGCATACCTCGGAACCGGTGGACCTTCCCGATCAGGAAACCGTTGATCAGTATCTCCCGCCCATGAACCCCGCTTTCAAGCTGGATGTGGACAATCCCATGGGATTCGGATCCCTGATCATGCCTCCACAGTACATGGAATTCCGGGCCCATATAGCAAGGTCCATGGACAGGGCTCGGGATGCGATCAGGAAAGCAGACAAGGAATGGGAGGAGATCACCGGCCGTTCATACGGCGGTCTCATGGACATGTACAGGTGCGAGGATGCCGAGTTCATACTCTTCGGAGCCGGAACAATGATGTCAACGGCCAAGGATGTCGTCGACGAACTTCGAAACGAGGGCAGAAAGGTCGGGGTTGCAAGACTGAGGGTGTTCAGACCCTTCCCCGTCGACGAGGTCAGATATCTCGCTGATCGAGCCCACGCGATCGGGGTCATGGACAGGACATATACATTCGGACAGGGTGGTCCACTGTTCAACGAAACCAACGCACAGATGTACAATTACAAGAACAGACCTCCCACGAAGAACTACGTGATAGGGGTGGGGGGCCGCGACGTTCAGCCCAAGCACATAAGGGCGGTCTTCAACGATCTCGAGAAGGTTTCAAAGGAAGGCTACGGCGATGAGGGGGAAATTCACTGGTGGGGCCTCCTTGACGGAAAAACACCGGAGGCGGAGATGTAGGAGGTGATGGAGATGGCAAAGCTTACGATACCAGAAGAGGAACTGATGATATCCGGGCACATGGGCTGCCTGGGATGCGGGGCGACGATGGCAATGCGGTATGTTCTCAAGGCAGCGGGGCCGAAGACAATCCTCTCCATACCGGCATGCTGCTGGGCGGTGATGCCCGGTGTATGGCCGAATACCTGTCTGAAGGTCCCCGAGCTGTACACACCGTTCGAGACCACGGGAGCATCCATATCCGGGATACGTGCGGCGCTGGACACCCAGGGTCGTGAGGATGTGAACGTAATAGGTTTCGCAGGTGACGGAGGCACTGCCGATATAGGGATCCAGGCTCTTTCCGGAACCGCTGATCGGGGTGACAACGTCCTCTACATCATGTACGACAACGAGGCCTACATGAACACCGGCATCCAGAGGTCCGGTTCCACCCCGATCGGAGCGTGGACAACCACGACCCCGGTCGGTGAACATGAGGCATGGGAGAAATCCCCCAAGAAGATAATGACCAAGATCATGGCTGCCCACAATATACCCTATATTGCAACCGCAACAGTCGGATATCCGGAAGATATCATAAGGAAGGTGAACAAAGCACTCAGCATAGAGGGCACCAAGTTCATGCAGATCTTCTCACCATGTCCGACCGGCTGGAAGATGGAGCCCGGCCTCACCGTCAAGATCACCAAGGAGGCTGTCTCGTCCAGGGCGTTCCCCCTCTTCGAGATAGAGAACGGAGTATACAAGATCACCATGAAGCCGAAGAAGACCCCTCTCAAGGATTACCTATTCAAGCAGGGCAGGTTCAGGCACATGCCGGAGGATCTTATCGAATCTGTGGAAAAGGATCTCGACAAGCAGTGGGACGAACTCCTCAGGATGGAGGAGTGTACGAATTAGGATCAAAACCAGGGGATCGAATTCGAATATCTTGGCCTGTTCAATCGGCACCCTGGACATTTCAAAGGTACGGTGAAACGGATGCACGAGATATTGACAGATGAGCCAGGAAAGAAGATGCTTCTGCTGGGCAATCATGCCATTGCCAGGGCTGCGATAGAGGCGGGATGCAGTGTTGCCGCAACATATCCGGGAACTCCATCCTCGGAGATCGGAAACCTTCTTCACAAGGTCGCCCGGGATGCCGGTATGTATTTCGAGTTCTCCGCAAACGAGAAGGTGGCCTTCGAGATGGCCGGAGCGGCAGCGGTGGCGGGCGTCAGATCGTTCTGCTTCATGAAGCACGTGGGCCTGAACGTGGCCGCGGACGCTTTCATGACGATGGCCTATACGGGAGTCAGGGGAGGGTTCGTGATCCTGACAGCCGACGATCCTTCATGCCATTCATCCCAGAACGAGCAGGACAACAGGTATTATGCAAAATTCTCGGGAGTTCCGATGCTCGAACCCTCCACCCCGGAGGAAGCGAGGCAGATGATGCATTACGGATTCGAGATATCGGAGAAGTTCGAGGAACCCGTTCTCCTTAGGACCACTACGAGAATGAACCATGTGCGGGGAATTATAAAACTCGGGGAGATTAGAAAACCCCGGGGAAAGGTCCATTTCGAGAAGGACCCCATGAGGTTCGTCACGGTACCGGCCAATGCCAGGACCCGGCATCTGGCCCTCCTCGATCTGATACCGAGGATGCAGGCAGAATCCGAGGTGTCTCCGTTCAACAAGGTCGTAGTTCCCGAGAAATCCAATACAACCGGTGGAAAAAAGGTCGGCATAATCACATCCGGCGTGACGCACAATTACGTTATGGAAGCGCTGAATAACGTGGACTTCGGCATAGAGGCAAGGGTTCTGAAACTCGGAATGACAAATCCCCTTCCTGATGACATGATCGACGAGTTCTGCAGGGAGGAGGACCTCATTATCGTGATAGAGGAGCTTGAACCCTACCTGGAAGAGTATGTTAAATCCCTTTCAAACGAGAGGAATATCCCAACTCCGGTGATAGGGAAGAGGGAGAAGCACTTCCCCCGAAATTTCGAGTTCAATCCCGACATCGTCGCCAAGGGGATAAGCTCGGTAATGGAAGAGACGGAAGAAAACCTGCCCGATATCGAAAAAGCGGACATTCCCTGGAAGGATATCAACACCCCTCCCAGACCTCCCACCCTATGTCCCGGCTGCCCCCACAGGGCGGCGTATTTCGCCGTTAAAAAGGTCACAAAGGAGAAGGCCGTTTATCCGATGGACATCGGATGCTACACCCTTGGCATTCTGCCCCCGCACAAGAGCGGCGATCTGCTCATCTGCATGGGATCCTCGGCCGGTTCTGCGGGAGGGTTGGCAAGGGTGGTGGACGAACCGGTGATCGCCTTTATAGGGGATTCGACATTCTTCCATACGGGCATACCGCCCCTGGTGAACGCGATTCACAACAATCACAAATTCGTTCTGAACATCATGGATAACGCCACAACCGCCATGACCGGTCACCAGCCCCACCCGGGCATTCCCGTGGGTGGTATGGGCGGTGAGGCCCCCGCTGTCAGCATCGAGAAGGTCTGCCGGGGGCTTGGCGTGGAGTTCGTCAAGGTGGTCAATCCCCTGAATATCAAGGAAACCCAGAAAGCCTTCGAGGAAGCACTGGAGAATGACGGCGTTTCCGTGGTGATAACGAGATCACCCTGCGCGCTCTTATGGGACAGGGAGCTGAGAAAAAGGGGCAAGATGAGACCCCGCTTCACCGTATATCAGGACAAGTGCAGGCACTGCGACGTCTGCACAAAGACCTTCGCGTGTCCTGCTTTCTACAAGATCGGAGATGATCATTTCATCGATCCCGCCCTCTGTCTGGGATGCGGGGTCTGCGAACAGGTATGCCCCTTCGGGGCCATGGGGCCCATTGAGCGGAAAGAGGGAGGTGATTGAAATGGCGATCAAGAACAAGGACGTGACAACCATTCAGATCGTCGGAGTGGGCGGACAGGGGGCTCTCACGGTTTCAAAGATCCTCGGGAACGCAGCGCTTTCAAAGAACATCCCGGTCGTGATGTCCGAGATCCATGGAATGGCCCAGAGAGGGGGCGTTGTTCAGACCACGATCAGGCTCGGAAGTACAACGTCACCGCTTCCCTTTGCCACCGATATGAACGTCATAGTCGGATTCGAACCCATGGAGATCTACAGGGCGAGAAATCTCATAACTCCGGATTCGGTCCTTGTGGTAAATCTCGATCCCATCAGACCCGTTTCCGTGAGCTCCGGGGGACAGAAATATCCGGATGTTGACGAGATAGTGGATGAATTGATCAAGCACGCAAAGAAGGTTTACACCCTCTCGGCCGGGGAGAAGGCAAATGCCGTTGGCAATCCACGCGTGGCAAACGTGGTCATGCTCGGCGCTCTGGCGGGTACGGGAACCCTGCCCTTTGATGAGGAGGATATAAAAGCATCCATAAAGAAATCCGTACCGCGGAAGGCCCTTGAGGAGAATATCAAAGCATTCGAATTGGGACTTAAGGCCGTCGCGGGGAAATAGATGCAAAGGATAGGTATCTCGACAACAGTTCCGATAGAACCTTTCCTGGCTGCGGGTGTATCCGCCGTCGATCTCAACAATCTGTTTGTCACGAATGCCGATCCTGCGGGCCTGGTGGAGGATGCCCAGGTTATCGGTTTTCCGAGAAATATATGCACCTGGATAAAGGGCATGTACGGACCCGCTTCGAATATGGACGGGGTGGTCGGCGTTGTAAGAGGTGACTGCTCGAACACCGATTCCCTCCTTGAGACGCTGAAAAGGGATGGGATCAGGACCCATCCGTTCTCCTATCCAATCGATAGGAACAGGGACGATATCGAAGAAGAGATCTCGTCGCTGTGCGGCTTCCTCGGAACAGATATGAAAGAAGCTGATATGGCCTCCGGCGAGGTAGAGAGACTCCGGTCACTTGCGAGGAGGGTGGATCTCGAGAGATCAGAAAGGCTCGGGATCTCCGCCCGGGAAGCACATCTGGTTCAGGTTTCCTCCTCGGATTTCAATTCGGACCCGGGGGGATGGGAAGATTGGGCAAAGAGTATCCTATCAGCAGGCAGGGAACGGGAAGCTCCGGATCCCGGTCCGAGAATCGGATACATCGGTGTGCCCCCCATCATAACGGATCTCTTCAGCCGGATGGATTCTCTCGGTGGACACGTGGTATTCTTCGAAACGCAAAGGCAGTTCACGATGCCGTTTCCGGAAAAAGACTGGATCGGCAAGTATCTGGAATACACCTATCCCTACTCGATCGACGGCAGGATCGAGGATATTAGAGAACAGGTCGTGATGCGGGATATCGACGGCATCATACACTACGTCCAGTCCTTCTGCCACAGGCAGATTGACGATATCATATTCAGAAAGGAGCTGGATCTCCCGATACTGACCATCGAGGGCAATCTCCCGGGTCCCATGGATGAGAGGACCGTTATCAGAATAGAGGCATTCCTTGACATACTGGAGGGATTGCCCTGATATGGGAGGACCTCCTGCGCCTGATCGGCGGCGCAGACGGGGGAAGGCTTGGCCTGGACATGGGATCCAGAAGCACCAAGGCGGTTTATCTGAACGGAGGTAGAAAGGAGATGGCCATGACCGATACGTTCGACCTGATCGAAAAGGGGCCGTTTATGAGAATTCCCGAGGGTATCCTCGTGGTCACCACGGGATACGGCCGCAGGATCCCGGGAAATTATGACTCCATTCCCGAGATCAGGGCGCATGCCATCGGCGCCGTGGAAACACTTGGCATCGGCGATTTCACCCTTCTGGATATCGGGGGGCAGGATTACAAGGTGGTCAGGGTGGAGAAGGGCGGGATCAGGGATTTCTTCATGAACGACAAGTGCGCGGCGGGCACTGGCAGGTTTCTGGAGAAAATGGCGGACATGCTCTGTCTCGGCGTCGAAGAGCTGGGAGCCCGTAAAGGGAGCAGAAAACTGTTGGAGTCGACATGTTCCGTATTCTCCGAGACCGAGATCATCGGCATGAAGATGGAGGGATTCACAACCGAAGAGATCGCCGAGGGGGTGATCTATTCGGTTTACGAGAGGATCAGGCCTCTCCTGAGATCTTTCCCGACAGACAGGATAGTCTTCACGGGAGGTGTATCGGCTTTCTCAGGACTAAAGGATACGATCTCCGATCAGATCGGGGTAGAGGTGATAGTTCCGGAGAATGCTCAATACATGGGGGCTCTCGGATGTGCGAGGGCAGTGATCCGGAGATGAAAAACAGTGAGGTTCCTCATATTTTACCTATGAAAACGATCTGCCTACAAATATCATATCTATATTGTTGAAGGGTGTTAAATCATATGACAAAAAAGAGCGAGGGACGCCGACGGTCCGGCAGAACCGGTTCCCCATACCGAGGGAGCCCCCCTAATGCATCCCAAAATCTCAGCTTATCAGATTATTGTACTGTCTCGTATCCTCGACGGTCCCGATCCCGGAGATCTCGAGGTATGATCGCATCCTGCCGTCCTCGAAGGTAAGATAGGCGGACTTGAGGTTTGACCTGTAAAGGCTCACCCTCTTCCCCTCCTTCGTGAGAACACGCTCGGTCTGCTCTATTAATCCGGCTTTCTCCAGCTCCTTGGTCCTCCTGTAACACGCGGTCAAAGGTATTCCAAGGGTGGTACTCAGGTCGTTTATTGATTTCGGCACTCTGAACGTAGAGGACAAAATCATCAGTTTCTGTTCGTCTGACAGCAGCTTGGTCAACTGTATCGGATTCATGGCACACACCTTCCACATTTTCTTCCCAAGGCAGGGTAAGATCCCATCCCGAAGTGTGCGGTTGCATCGAGATCCCGGTTCCCTGTTTTTCCCATGAAACCGGATATCCCACATCGTGGTATATTTAAAAACCATGGGATGTCCCATGGATGTCCTAAAATAGGACCACATGTACATGTTTGTCTACTTTTGGTCATAGACGTACAAGAATATAACATTACCGCGTAAAATGGAGAATTTAAACCTATTTCGTACCCTGGATATATAAAAAAAATCGATCGAGGGTACGGGATTTCCATGATTTATCACAGACCATGGTTAGCTCAACTTCGACATGAAGGGGACTCCCCAAAATTCCACTGAATTTCCCCTTAGGACATTTGTGCTATGGCCCCGGGCAGATGGGACTCCCCGATGATATTCGACAGCCTTGATTTCCTGTGGAACAATAATGGTAGTATGATCGGTTATCCTCCCTATATATGTACACTAACAGTATAATAATGAAATTGAAGGATTGCTGAAGTGGCCCTGCCGCTTTCATTCACTGTTCCTGGACAGGTAATTCCAGAATATGATCAGAATGATGAA
Organism: Thermoplasmatota archaeon; assembly: GCA_049472195.1. GTDB lineage: Archaea > Thermoplasmatota > Penumbrarchaeia > Penumbrarchaeales > Penumbrarchaeaceae > JBLIRG01. The sequence continues at coordinate 12,007 of JBLIRG010000055.1, read as the reverse complement.
GTCAAAAACAACCAGAATGATCTGGAGCGTATCAACGATGAGCAGTGACAGGAGAGAATCAAGACCCAGTATGATGGATGCGAACCCGGAGATCCCGTTGTTCAGAGAGTGGACCGAGGCTGCGATCCCGAGAACCAGGACCGTGTATACCACCTTCCTCTTCCAGCCCTTCTGACCCAATCCCGCCGAGGCGATCCCCGTGAACACGGCGTGGATGGAAACGCCGAGTATGATTCTGAAGATCACCGGATCAATGGTCTGAAACATGAATCCGTTCTGCTTGAGGCCGATGAATCCCATGATCAGATAGAGTATGGATTCGATGAAACCGAACGATGCTCCCACGAACATGCCGATCAGCATTCCGTCCTTTACCCTGTTCTTTCCCTTCACTTCCCTGGTTTCTCCCACCTTCTTTCCCAGAACCATCAGCAGGGCATACAACCCGATGGCTACCAGGAGTTTTCCGGTCTCCTCGACCGGTCCTGCGGATACCAGCGAGATGAACCCTATGATCTCTATCGACAGTCCCGAAACCGCCATGAACAGAAGGAAAACGAATCCAACCGCAATCGCGAAACCGGCGGAGATCACTCCGGATAGGATGAACAGAACGGGTGTTATCGAAAAAGAGGAATACCTGAGAACTGCCTCCTTGGTCTTCCAGAGGACCTGATATGCGAATACCTCCCTGGCATATCTTGACGTGTATGCCAGCAGTCCGGACCAGGACGACAGGGATAGAATGGGAAGGAGAATGGACGCAAATGCGGCCATCATCAGAAGTATGATGTCAAATATCATCTGCGGAAACCTCCATCTTCCATTCGGATTCCCGGCTGTTGTCTCCGGGGTATGCTCTGGGGATATCCCTGGTAAGGGTGCGGTGGATGCCCCTGATATCCGTGATCCGGTCCGGCTTGATACGGTGAGGCAGGGTATCCCCGGTATCCGGGATCATTTATTTCCCCGCGCGGCGGATATCCCCGATGGTTTGGACCGGGATCGGTCATGAAGAGGGTATGCGGCTGCATTCCTCGATCCACATTTGGACCAAAACGATCATGATAAGGCGGATAGGCAGGATACTGGGGAGGATTGTGGATTTGATACCCGGGTCCAGGAGGGTATTGAGGCTGAATATTCCCGCGGAATGCCTGCTGCTGGTTGTAGCCTGGAACCGGTCCGGTCATGTAATTCGGTCCTCTGACATCGTAGGGAACATTCGAGGTGCCATACATCGGATATGACCTCTCCATTCTGATCTCCTTCTCCCTGCGAAGCTTTGACGCCCGTCGGTTCAAGGCTACTATCGTCATTATCATACCGGTTATCATGAATGCGACGGACACGGGGCCGAGGAAAAGCGCTATAATCGTTGAAATTAGGCTCAATACCGTGGGAGATGATATCGTGACATCGATATCGTCGATCCCGAAATCGCCTGTTATGTTGATGACTATCCCGTAATCACCGAAACCCATGGTGTATGTGGTAACGGTCAATGGAGTCTCTCCCTTGCTCCTCTCCATGATGTTCCCGTTCGGATCGTATATGCTGACGTCCACCCTGATCTCGTCATCCGTGGAGGACGAGACGACAACGGTTATCGAGGAGCCGAAATATGCATTGATCTCGGCTGTGAGATTGGTGCCATCTTCCTCCTTCAGATCATCCTCAGTCAATGCAAAGAATTCAGGATCTCCGATACCGACAAGAAAGAACCAACCTGCGGTCAGCATTATGCCTATTCCTATGAACGTCATGACGGCGGATGCCCTTGCCAGCCGTATCTCATCCATGCTTATCTCCGGATCACGATCATTCTGTCTTAAATTCCATCCTATAAGTGTCCAACAATTTCAAAGGTTCTTTCCATATTTGAACAATCCCCCGGCGGCCATTATTTCCATCTGAACCCGCGACGGGATTGATATTCTCCCCACCCGGGATCCTCTCCTCGTAATCTCTCCGGTCTCCGTGTCAAACCGGATCACGTCCCCCTCCCTTACATTATCATCACCCTGTCCGGGACCGAGCTTGATATCTTCCACCACAAAGATCGGAAATGCCATGTTGATGGCGTTTCTCTTGTATATCGCTCCGATCGAACGCGCCAGCACCGCTTTCACTTTCAGAGATATGAAGCAATCCACCGCCTGCTGCCTCGAGGATCCCGATCCGAAGTTCTCACCCACGAGAATGATATCCCCTTCCCTGACGGTTTCAGGGAAATCCTCGTAACCCTCGAGATTGCCGAACGTGTACTGCCCCATCTCGTCGATATCGGTCACGGCCAGATGACGGTTGTGATATATCTGGTCCGTATCGATATCATCCAGTGTCCGTCCGTCGCTGTCCGATATTATCCTCAGCCTTCCCTCGAATATCATCCCAATCACTCCAGATCGAATACCGTCGCAATCCGTCCAATAACTGCAGAGGCCGCTGCCGTATCCGGACTGGCCAGGTATGTGTTTCCCTTGCCCTGTTTCCCGATGAAATTGCGGTTGGATGTTGAAACCTGCACCTCCCCCGTTCCCGTCATTCCAATCTGACCGGAAGCACAGCCCCCGCAGCCGCTGTTGGAAATAATGAATCCCGATTCGTGAAGACCATTCATTATTCCCTCTTCGAGAAGCCTGCCCCATACTCTTCTCGTCGCGGGAACTATCTTGGCCATGACCCCGGGAGCAACCTTTCTTCCATGTGTGATCTCGGAAATCCTTCTGATGTCCTCATATGTGCCGTTGGTGCAGGATCCGATGAAAACGGAATCCACCTCTACATCTCCGACCGATGAAACCGGTACAACGTTATCGGGTTTACCCGGCATCGATATCATCGGCTCCATATCGGAAACGTCGATCTCGACGTCCCTGACGAAGGGATAAGCGTCATCAAGCCTCGGTACCATCATATCGTCTTTTCCGGTTATCTCCTTGAAATGGCCGGTCAGTTCGGCACTTGGCTCGATCTGACAGCAAATGGCCCCCATCTCCGTTCCCATTGATGCGAGGGTTATCCTTCCGGATAGGGAGAGGTTATCGATCTCCCCGCCCGAGAATTCCATGGACCTTCCAAGACCCCCCGAGGATCCGATCTCCCCAACAATCTTCAACGTGAGATCCCTCGGGGTGAGCTTTGACGGCATCTCGCCCTCTATGTTCACCCTCATGGTCTCCGGGACCTCGAACCATGTTCTTCCGGTCTTGAATATGAAGGCTATGTCCTTGTCGCCCATTCCCTGTCCGAATGCTCCCACGGCGCCAAGGATGTTCAGATGGGAATCGGTGCCTGCCATTGTTACCCCTGGATGAGCAAGACCCTCCTCTATCACAACATGCGATCCGATACCCTGATCCACGTCGTATACACGCAGGCCCAATTTCCTCGCATATCTTCTGATCAGGTGCTGGTTTTCGGCGTACGGGATCGTTTTCGCCGGAACGACCGTATCGAAGGTAAAGAAGGTTTTTTCCGGATCGTCCACCCCTTCTCCGGGATAATGCTTCTCCATGTTCTTCACGACATTGGCTCCGCCGAAATCCCTGGCGGTCCGAAGATCTATTCCCATCCAGACGATGTCCCCCGGTCTCGGATCGGAATCCGAATGGGCTGAGATTATCTGCTCTATCATGCTCATGGTCATCTTATTACCTCTCCCGGATGTGCCAGTATCTTCTAAAAAGGCATCGTTCACCAGTTATCTAATCCTTTCTGTACCGGACAGCGGTCTTATACAATGAACATTGAATTATCAGTCATATTGGAAAAAACGGGATCGGATTGTATGAATCAGAGTGATAATGATGGGGAAACGCTTAAGTAAATTCTTGGTTCATCCCTGAATACTCTATCATCAATACGCAATTCCTTCAGTGGGAACTATCCTTCGGTAACGGATAGGCTGTTTTGATGGGGATCAGGTGGGAAGACAATGAATCCACTGGCAATCACGAAACTGCTCTCCGACGAATACACGGTAAAGATACTTACCGCCACATTCAGCATGCCAAGATCAGCCAATTACCTCAGCGTCAAGTTCGATATTCCGATAGCTGCCTGCTACAGGCGTATCAGGGAGCTCGAGAAGATGGGACTGCTGGCCATTACCGAGAAGGTTCTGACCCCCAGGGGAAAGAGGGTCAGCCTCTATCAGTCGAACCTGAAATCGGCTTACCTGACCTTCGAGAACGGAAGGCTCAAGGCCCTACTGGAACTATCCGGGAACGCCAGGGGAGAGAGGGAAGAGGTCTGGAACATCATCCAGAATTGAGTTCTCTGGCAGGCCTTTTCTTTTTTCTAAACTCCATATTCGCACTACCCCCCTCCTTCCTATTTTATCTCCCATTCTGTTATTATTAGATAATCATAATTAGAAGTATAAATATCCGGGAGAATGGGGACAGGGACCATGAAGATCAGCATAGGATCGGATCACGGCGGATACAATCTCAAGGAGATCATCGTCCAGAAGCTCATGAATCACGGATTCGAGATAATAGACAGGGGAAGCCACGATTTATATCCGGTGGATTATCCGGATATCGCCGCTGTGGTCTCAACCGATATCATGAACGGAAGGGCGGACAGGGGAATTCTCATATGCGGCACAGGGATCGGTATGTGCAACGCGGCATCGAGATTCGACGGGATCACCGCTGCCCTTTGCACCAACGGCTACATGGCCAGAATGGCAAGGCTTCACAATGATGCGAACATCCTATGCATGGGTGGCAGGGTCGTCGGGGACGAGATCGCATGGGAGATGACGAGAATATTCCTTGAGACCGATCCGCTGACCGATGAGAAGTACGTCCGAAGAAGAAAGAAGGTTGGGGATCTTCACTGAACACTGAGGGATGACGATGCAGGAGATCTGGACCGAGAAATATCGACCGAAACGACTTGACCAGATAGTTGGTCAGAGGGAGATAATAGACAGGCTGAAGGCCATAGTGGAGAACCGGAACATCCCCCATTTCCTATTTACGGGACCCGCGGGAACCGGAAAGACCACGTGCGCCCTGGCAATTGCGAGGGAGATATACGGGGAGGATCGGTGGAGGGACAACTTCCAGGAGCTCAACGCGTCTGACGAGAGGGGGATCGGGATCGTTAGGACCAAGATCAAATCTTTCGCAAGGGCTGCTCCCCTGGGCGGTGCCGAGTTCAAGATCATTTTCCTGGATGAGGCTGATTCGCTGACCGCTGATGCTCAGGCCGCTCTTCGCAGAACGATGGAAAAGTATTCCACCACCTGCAGGTTCATTCTATCATGCAATTACTCTTCCAGGATCATTCCCCCCATCCAATCCAGGTGCTCGGTATTCAGGTTCGCACCATTGAACGAGGAGGAGATCAGGGAATACGTAAAGAGAATACTTGAGGGCGAGGGAATGACGATCACCGATGAGGGATTCCAGACATTGATGTATATCTCCGGAGGGGACCTGAGGAAGACGGTCAACATCCTTCAGGTAGCGGAATCATTCTCCAAAGACATCACCTCCGAGAATCTGTATACCTCATCAGCTGTGGCTCGCCCCGAGACAATCGCTGAGCTGATCAAGACCGCACTTTCCGGCAGGTTCAGTGATTCCAGGAAGAAACTGGAACAGCTGCTGACAAAGGGCGGCATGGCCGGAGAGGATGTGATCACTCAGATGCACCGAGAGATCTTCAATGTCCCCATCGACGAGGACACCAGGGTCAGGATAATGGATGCCATTGGAGAGGCCGATTTCAGACTTGTCGAGGGGGCCGATGAGAGGATCCAGCTGGAAGCGCTTCTGGCTAGGATCAACCTCCTGGGCAGAAAGGATATCAAACAATGACGGATCTGCCTGGAAATATTTGCATCCCTTGAAAGGCAATGTTCATTTATTGGTTATCACCTTCGTTTTCTGTCTTGAAAGGAGGGATAATATGGCCACCGTTGTCGTTTATAAGGAAACTGGGGAGGAATACATACTGCTCGGAACCGGATTCGGATCTTATCAATCGAAGAAGGCGAACTGGTTCTTCGGCGACCTGATCGCCGAAGTGGATGAGGGAACGAATCCCATGGTATGTGTATGCGATAAGAACGGGAAAGTAGGGTGGTTGGAATCCCACAAGGTTACCGTCGTCAGCATCGACGGAAGGAAAGTGAACGAACTTCTATGAACCACATTCATATCTATCCTATCATTTCGGTTTAACTGCGGTTACCTTGATGCTGATCACTTCATCGAGTTCCGAGGATAACTCTTCCCGGGTCATACCCGTCTCGGATACCAGGGTTCTAATCGTTTCCTCATCCGCGATGCAGTCAAGTGGAAACGGTGTCTCGTCATTGATAATTACATTGCCGAATCCGGCTTGCTCCATTCTTTTCAGATACGTCTCTTTCAGATCAGCTCCCGATACGCAGCCGACATAGGCCGTCACTGAATCCCTCATCATCTCGGATAATTCCCTCTTCAATACTATGTCCGACACCACCATCCTTCCCCCGGGTTTTATAACCCTGAAGGCCTCCCTGAACACCATGTCCTTATCCGGGGAGAGGTTGATGACGCAGTTCGAGATAACGACATCCACCCGGGAATCCTCTACCGGCAGATCCTCGATGAATCCCTTCCTGAATTCAACGTTTTTGTAACCTCCCGCCCCCGCGTTCTTCCTCGCTTTAGCAAGCATTTCATCGGTCATGTCAACTCCGATCACGTGCCCCCGGGATCCCACCTTATTCGCCGCGAGGAAACAGTCGAATCCCGCTCCCGATCCCAGATCGAGTACCGTCTCACCTGGCGCTAGCGAGGCGATCGCCGTCGGATTTCCGCATCCGAGGCCAAGATTTGATCCCTCGGGTACTTCATTCATTTCGGTCTCATCGTAACCGATATCTTTACTCAACAGTGAAGGATCCGATGATCCGCAGCAGGACGCATCTGATCCACAGCACCCGGATTCCGAGCTTCTCGTGAAATGAGACTTCTCACCCCTGGCAATCCTGCCGTAGTTCTTTCTGACCTCATTCCGTATCTTATCGTCATCCATTACCATCACTCCTTCGTGATTTCACGATCATTGGCCCAATTATATCCATCATGATGACGTTCATGAAAATATAAATAGATTTGATCTGATCTCATTACGGAGATCAAATAATGGTCTACAGAAAGAAATTCCACTCCGAGAGGTTCGGAAGAGAGATCGAATATTTCCACAGCTGGAAAAGGGGAAGATGGGGGAGGGGCTATCCGGCAATCGGGAGAAGGGTGGAGGGTAGGGTAAGATACACCCAGACGCTCGTATTCTGGCTTGATCTTGTCACGTGGATCGCCATTCTCATATGGTCAGGGGGGATCGGATATGTGTTCCATCTTATCCGTTTCGACCTCGAGACCTCGGGATATATCATGATCGGGATAATGATCCCGCTTCTGGTTATCTACTATGCAGTCGGGCAGCCCAGGTGGATCCATGTGAAGGAGGTACGGAACTATCTTGATAACAATCTGTGATGGAAAAACAAGATGAAAAATGAACAAAATCGGATTGATCAGCCTGCTATCCTGATCTTGTTGTTCTGATCCGGAATGTCGATCCATTCCTTCTTGCAGATGTTGCACCTGATAAGACCGAAGCTCTGATCGCTTTCCGGCCTCATCTGCATTCGTTCTATCTGAACGAAAATATTTGACGAACCACACCATGGGCATGATAAGCTGGGATCGGGGACCATACAGTTCAACTATCCCGCGATCATCTTAATAATGTATTTGGTCAGATTCTATATAAATGAGAATACCTGATATCCTGTAATCGTATCGGTCATTGAACATGGATTCTATTTCAGCAGCCATTCCATGCATTCGCTCTCTTCCATGAACACCCTGATATTGATGCCCCTGTTTCTTGAAGCAGTCTCAAAAAAAGATTCCAGCTCCTCTCTCTCTTTCCCATGGAGCAGGGCTATCTTCAGGGATTTCCCCCTGACAAAGGACGCTCCGACTTCGCTCAGTTCGTATGCATCGAATATACTCGTTGGATCGGTCAAATCCCTTATGTCGATCAGTATTTTCTTCCTTCCGCTTGTTTCTGCCTTCTCGATCAATCTCTTCGCAAATTCCACATTACCCTCAAGAGAGGCCGGTCCTGCGGCTCTCGCCAATAGATAATGATCGTTGACCTGAAATTCCATGCGGTACCCCATGACATGTGCCTTCTGATGGATTATGGCAATAATAATGCAAATTATTCTTATAAATACCTGTTGAAAAAAAACAATGAATTTCGAAAGATACCAAAACAATGAACTCCCTGTCCCGAAAATATCGAATAATATCCATAGAACCACTATGATCTTTCAGCGGGATCCGGTCCCCATTATAACCACTGCCGACAGTTATCGCAGTAGTACCTGTTGAAATCCGTGTTGTAAACGGCTTCATATCCGCATTCAGGGCATAATACCGCCTGGACCTCCACGACCTCTACGGTATCGACGGACTCCACCGGTTTTGATCTGAACACAAGGAAGATCAGGATACCCGCAATCAATATCACGGCGGCGATGATCCCTCCGTATATCAAAAATGTTGTACTGATGTTTTCGGATGTCTTATCATCGATATCGTCGTCACCGTCCGGCGGTTCGGACCTGGGGATCACATGCACCGATACGGCGTCCTCGCCGGATCGTGAGCCGTCATCATCCTCAACGACAAGCGTGAACTGGTAATCACCCTCAGCTGAAGGAGTGAAGGACGGAGCCGCCGTATCCGGTCCCTCTAGATAGATTGTATGGCTGGTGCAATCCCAGATGTACAATACGATCTCCCCATCGGGATCCAGGGACCCGGATCCGTCAAGGGTGACCAGATCACCAACTTCCACGGATACGGACTGTCCGGCATCAGCAATCGGAGGATAATTGACATCGGGATCTATGACGGTTATACTTACCTGGCTTGTTCCGGACCATTCCTCCTCATCATCCATTACCCGCAGGGTGAATAGATATTCTCCCTCGATATCAGGGGAGAAGGAAGGGGTTGGCCCGTCGTCGTCTTGAAGGACCACGGAAGCATGCGATGTGCATTTCCATTCCCAGTCCGTTATCTCACCGTCGGGATCCCGGCTCATGGATCCGTCAAGGATCACGATTTCACCAAGGTAGACGGTTTCATCCGATCCGGCATTGGCTATCGGAGGAGTGTTCTCTCCCTCGATTATAGTTGTTATCAACCATGCATCCGCCCCGTCCTCCCATCCGCATGCCCCGCAGTCTATCTGTCCGTTGCCGTCCCAATCTCCGAAATTCGCCCCGTATGAATCTCCTCCCACCACCAGGCTCTCCTCATCGGTGAAAATCTCTGTCCAGCCCGCGGGAAGATCGTTTAGGAATAGATGAACGGTATCCCTGGTATTGCATGCTGCGATCATGTCCGGAAGATCGTCGCCGTTCACATCTGCAAACTCGATCTGATCCCATTCCCCGTCCGAATCGGGAAGTCCGATGCTTGCCTCGGTGCAGGGAAATCCCGCAACCGTCACATCACCCTGGCCGAGCCAAACCTTGATACCCTCGCCATGTGTGCCGTATACCACATCGTTATTTCCGTCGAGGTTCACATCGAGTATCTTCGCGCCAAACCCTGCGGTGGTCTCCTTGAAGGTCACATCCCTCCAGCTCCTCAGCGCCCCCTGAACATACATTTCGATATCCTCGGATCTCTGATAGGGCGTACCCACGATGTCCATCAATCCGTCCCCGTCCAGATCGCCTATCCCTATACCGGATATCTCTGTATTCTTGAGATGAGGGGGGCTGGACTCCTCCCAGTTCGTCCCCGAACCGTCGCCGAACCATACCTTGACCCCCGTATACGTCGAGGCAACGATATCGTTGTTTCCATCTCCGTCAAGGTCGATTATCTCGGCTTCGTTCGAAGAACCCAACTGGGAATCATCCAGAGCTATCTTGTGATGGTAGGAGAATGCCCCGGACCCGTCCCCGGTGTAGATCTCGATCCCGTTTAGTGAAAAATCGACATCGTACCACCTGCTAGGGATCGGGGCCGTTATATCCATGTTCCCGTCCCCGTTGATATCTCCGAGGCCAATGGCCCCGTAGAACATCTCCGATCCCTCCCCGGGCAAACCGCTCCCGAAAGGCTCCCACACCCCCGATCCGGGATCGTATTCGTATGCCCGTATGCCTTCGGTCCTGATGTTCCCGTCACGGAACCCGGATCCTCCGAGGAACATCTCGTCCAGTCCGTCCCCGTCGGAATCGAAAACCTCAACCGTCGTGAAGGAATCGGTCTCCTGCGGAAGTCCGACGGATATGGAGGTTCTCCCCTCGATCTCGACGGACTCGGCGGTCTCCGGCATCGATACGAACAGATATGCCTGTATGATGATTGCTATAGCGAAAATCGAGAATATTCCTGATAGAAAGGGACGGATTCCGGTCATCCGGTTAGAATCCCCGATTTTTTATATAAGAATGACGAACAGATATGGATTTCGGTCCGAGAAGGTGTTCGGTAAACAATCAGTTTACCCGCCAAGATCGGCGATTATCTCCCTGACCGCTTTTTCCAGTGTCTGCCTGGAATTGAGCTTGTACATCCATCCGGTGGAAATGATCTTGTCAACGGAAAGCGACATGAACTTCACGTCTCCCTTCCACCCCGCCCCTTTGTGACCGCCGGTATAGTTGTATTTAACGTCTTCCAATCCCATTGCCTCGCAGACGATATCGGGGATCTCCTTTATGACGACGTAGTCCTTTGTTCCGACATTGTAGTATTCGAAATTCGCGTCCTGGTTCTCCGTGGCGTGTATCACGGCATCCACACAGTCGGAAACATGAATGTAGGATTTCCTCTGTAGACCGTCTCCAAGTATCTGAAGGCTGGTGGGATCACCTTTCAGTTTGTGGTAGAAGTCAAATAGAATGCCGTGTGTGGATCTTGATCCCACAACGTTTGCGAACCTGAAAACGGATGACTTTATGCCGAAGTTGTCGGAGAAAGCGGACATGATGGCTTCAGCAGCGAGTTTGGATGCGCCGTACTGTGAGATCGGCTTCAGCGGTCCGTAATCCTCGGGCGTGGGCAGAACAGAAGCGTTGCCGTAAACCGTCGATGTGGATGTAAATGAAATCGAGGGAGGATTTTCCGGTCTCACCTTTCTCATGGCCTCCAGGAGATTGTAGGTGGCGATTATGTTCTGCTCCACCGATACGAACGTATCGTCGGCTCCGACCCTGACATCGGGATTTGCGGCCACATGGTATACATGATCCACTCCATCGAGGGCCCCGACCAGATCGTCATCCCTCACCAGATCCCGTTCGAGGAATGTTATGTCGTCGATGCAGTGGGAGAGGAACTCCCTCCTTCCGGAGGATAAGTTGTCGTATACGGAAACTTCGTAACCTTTCATCAGGAGAGCATCCACAAGATGGCTTCCGATGAAGCCAGCTCCGCCCGTTACAAGGACTCGCTTTGTGACCATGTTCCGTTGAACGGGGTTTTCATAGATAAACTGTTAGCAGTTATTCTCCATCCCGTCGAATTTCATCCGACAGTGATGGTTCATCCTCATCCGGGTCCAGCTTCTTTTCGGTTTTTCTGTTTCCCTTGTTCTTCATCAGGCCCTTCGGGACCTGTATGACCTTTTCGATCTTGTCCCCCGCGAAGATGATGATGTACTCCGATCTTTTTACCCCGTTCTTCACGGCCTTGAATCCCACAACCGTGAGATCGGAGGCGGCATCAAGCGTCCTGGACGCTGTATTCTCTGTTCTGTCTATCGTCTTGATCAGGAACCTCTTCGCCCTCTCCTTCTTCTCCTCCCTTCTCTTCCTTTCCTCATCCAGCTGAGGGAGCCGTTGATCGATATCCGCTTTCTGCTCCTGATAGTATTTCTCCAAACATCCATCGCAAAGGGGGAACTTCTTGGGAATGCTCTCTCCTCGGTATTCTTCGATCTTTTCTATCCA
>JBLIRG010000054.1:0-21360 GCA_049472195.1 Thermoplasmatota archaeon | reverse complement strand
AGAGATCGGGATCGCCGTCGTTGTCCACGTCGCCCCAGGCCACGGCCTGGGTGTATTCAATGTCGTCAGAGGTCCAGGCCGGGTTGGGTTCCAACTGCCCGCCCGAGTTGACGTACACTTTGTTGACGGCCCCATAGTCGCCAGCCACCAGATCAATATACCCGTCGCCATTCACGTCGCCCCAGGCCACGCTCTTGCAGTAGCCCAGGTCCCGCACGCCGGCGGCAAAAGCCACGTCCTCGAAGCGGCCGCCCCCCAGGTTGCGGAACAGGTGCGGCGGCTGGGCATGGCTGCCCCGCTCCTGCACCTTCTGGATCTCATCCTCCACATGCCCGTTGGCCACGAACAGGTCCGGATGTCCATCCAGATCGAAGTCCAGGAAGAAGGTGCCGAACGACAGGGTCAGGAGCGACTGGTGGCCGATGGAGGACGTGGGCGCCGAGTCGATGAACAGTCCTGATCCCTCGTTGTGGTACAGCGCCAGCATCTCGTTGGAGAAGTTGCCCACCGCCAGGCTGGGCCGGCCGGAGCCGTCGTAGTCCGCCGCGTCGGCACCCATCGCCCCGCGGGCACGCCCGGATTCGTCGAAGGCGACCCCGGCGATCATGGCTTCCTCGTTGAACGTGCCGTCGCCCTGGTTGCGGAACAGGAAGTTGGGCTGGGTGTCGTTGGTGACGAACACGTCGTCCCATCCGTTTAAGGATTCGTCGAAGGAACCGGAAGTCGTGGGAAAATCCGTCGATCCGGTATATCCTGTAACGTATACGCTTCCGGATGCGTCCAGGCATATGCCCCAGGCGCCATCGAACTGTGCTCCGCCCAGGAAGGTTGAGAAGACAAGCGAGGATCCGTCGGAGGAGAGCTTCGTGACGAACACGTCGGTATTACCGCTGTGTGATATGTTGTATGCACCGACCGTTACGGGATAGCTGGCCGAACTTGACGTCCGTCCCGTAACATAAGCATTGCCCGCGTCATCTATGCTGATATCCGATCCCCAATCGTTATTCGTTCCGCCGAGCAGTGTTGAATAGACGAGGGACGATCCGTCAGAGCTGAATTTCGCCACGAAGACGTCGGTGATACCAGAATGGGTCTCCCGATATACTCCCGTCGTTGTCGGGAAATCAGGGGATCCGTCCCTGGTATATCCTGTTATGAAGGCATTGCCGGCATCATCCACCGCGATCCCTTCCGACCTGTCGTTCTCGCTTCCTCCTATCAAAGTCGAGTACTCCAGGGAATCGCCGTTTCGCGAGAGTTTGGTAACGAACGCATCGTATATGCCTCCGATGTATTCTGTTGAGAAAGCATCCGGAGTTGCGGGATAATTCTGATCCCCCTCTGCGGTATATCCGGTGATGTAAGCACTGCCGTTGGTGTCGACGAATATATCCATGGCCTTATCAGCGTCCGATCCCCCGATATAGGTCGAATAGAGAAGGGATGATCCGTCGGAGCTGAGTTTCGTGACGAAGACGTCCTTGGTCCCGTTGATCACAATGTCGTAAGCTCCCGTCGTCGTGGGGTAGGAGGTGATATCATCTGTGGTCACCCCCGTGATATAGACGCTGCCGTTTTCATCCACGGACAGGGCTTCTCCGTAATCATATCCTCCCCCACCGATGAATGTCGAATATCCCAGGAGGGGATCGATTACCAGTTCATCGGATCGATCATAATCGGAGACGGAAAAGCCGTAAATGTTATCATCCCTGATATCGAACCTAAATCCGAAGATCTCCTCATCATCCTGGAAAACGGTCAGACCGGAATCCCGGACATCCTTGTACCCCGTCCCGATAATCAGATCCCCGGATCGATCGACGGCAAGAGATTGGTGCCCTTCGAGGGTGAATTCGATATCTCCGGGATCGGCTCCGGGATCGACAACGAGATCGTATTTGATACTCCCATCGGAGATCCTCAGGACGAGATCGATCCCGTTCCACAGATCCGGATATGTGATCTCTTCGTAGTTGGGGATCCCCGTAAACCAACCCTCGGGATCCGATCCCTTGAAGTAGTTGGTATCGAAATCGCATCTCTTCATCCCCTCGGGGATCGATGGATTCGATCCCTCGAATCCGTATCTTAGAACCACACCCCGTTCCCGATAACTCGTGAATCCGTTTTGTGGATCCCGGCGACCTTCTGTTATCGGGTCGACTATGGGTTCCAGGTCCCTGTATCTGAACAGAATTCCGTCTGTCAGGAAATATGCGTTCCCGGACGATGAGTAGTAGAGAATATCACTGTTTGGGATCTGTCCTTGGTTGATGATGAAATGATCCGATGATACACTGAGATCGATCTCATCATCATCACCCTTATCTATGGTCAAATCTTCTGATCCCGGAATTTCAGCTCCCGAGAGATTGATCAGGAACAGGATGGGAATTGACATGCACAGGATCCGGAATTTGTTCATATTGCTGCACCTCTTCAACGGGAACCTGTTCGGAATAGATTCACCTTGATATAAAATCATGTTTAAGGGGCCAGATATGAAACACCATTGATATCAAATCAAATTTGACCACTTCCCGAGTCCGAATGAATTCATTAGATTAATAAAGAAGGATCATCATTTTAAATTCGAGATGGGAGAATGTTCATCCCTTTCAGGTTGATCGAATATGGACGAGGAGAGATCCGCAGAAGAACGGACCGATGATGATCGCAATCTGTTCAAGATCATCTTCGGATGGGTCCTTTTTGTCATTGGAATTGCACTTTTCTCATTTTCCTCGCTGATCCTTTTCGGATATCTTGCGCTTGAGATATTCATATCCATGATCGTTAGAAATCCGGATGCCGCGGTTGTCTCCGGCGAGCACATGATCCTGCCGTTCTTCTCATTGACCATCGGTTTCATTATCGCGATCTTTTCTTATACAGCTCTGATCTCCGGCCGCAACCCATCTAACAGATCGAAGGCTGCCGGCAGCCTGTACGCGGATGAGGTTGAGAGGGAGAGGAAGCTGACGGAGGAATGTGACAAGCTAATATCATCCATGAACGTGAAGGATACCGGAACCGAATGAAACGATGTGACCGAATTAAAATTGGGTTTTATATCTGATATCCGAAGTTCGAGGCGATCCATTGAAAACATAGGTGTGGCGGGCCTTGCACGTTTTTTACCGAGAAGGGGGGGGTTTTCTCTCCCAAGCTTCGCTTAATACTTGTTTTAAGTGCAAGACCGATATAGCAGTTAAATATTTATAGAAGTTTGATAATTACTTTCTTTACAACTTTAAGTTGTAAACTTAATATTAAAGAACGGTGCAGGAATATGGATCTCAAGAGATTTACAAACAAAGCCCAGGAATCACTTCAGGAAGCCCAGATTCTGGCCATGCAGATGGGGCATACCAGTATAGACGGGGAACATCTCCTGATGGCCCTCCTGAAACAGGACGGAGGTCTTCTACCGTCGCTTCTGGACAAGATGGACATCGATCGGGAAGAGTTGATATCCGATATCGAGGAATACCTGGAATCACTGCCCAGGCAGGGCAGTTCCTCATTCGATGAGGAATCCATCCACGGCACGAACAGATTGATCAGGCTTCTCGCCGAGGCAAGGGACGAGGCGGAGAGGATGAAGGATTCCTTCGTCTCCGTTGAGCACATAGTCCTTGCATTTATCGCAGAGGGGAAAAAGACCAGAGCCGGTCAGATCCTGAAAGATAGAGGGATCACCGAGGAAAGCGTCCTCAAAGCCCTGTCGGAGATCAGGGGGAAACAGAGGATCGACAGCGAGAATCCCGAGGCGGGATATAGAGCTCTTGACCGCTTTGGAAGGGATATCGTGGAGGAAGCCAGATCCGGCAAGCTTGATCCGATCATCGGCCGGGACGATGAGATCAGGAGGATTGTTCGGATCCTGTCAAGAAAAACCAAGAACAATCCGGTCCTAATAGGAGATCCGGGCGTCGGCAAGACAGCGATCGTCGAGGGACTCGCCCACAGGATCGTTAGGGGAGACGTTCCGGAATCTCTCAAGGATCGGAACATATTCGCCCTGGACATGGGATCTCTGATAGCCGGAGCTAAGTTCAGAGGGGAGTTCGAGGAGCGGTTGAAAGCGGTTCTCCAGGAGATAAAGAACAGTGAAGGAAGAACACTTCTATTCATCGATGAGCTCCACACAATCGTCGGAACGGGCAAGATCGAGGGAGCCCTGGATGCCGGCAACATGTTGAAACCAATGCTGGCAAGGGGGGAACTTCACTGCATCGGGGCCACGACCATCGACGAATACAGAAAATATGTGGAAAAGGATGCAGCTCTCGAGAGAAGGTTCCAGCCTGTTATGGTCGAGGAGCCGCCGGTCGAGGACACGGTATCCATTTTAAGGGGATTGAAGGAGAGGTTCGAGGTGCACCACGGTGTGAGCATCACGGACAACGCGCTGGTATCGTCGGCGGTGCTTTCGGATCGGTACATCTCCGACAGGTTCCTTCCCGACAAGGCAATAGATCTCCTGGACGAGGCCTGCGCGATGCTCAGAACGGAGATAGATTCGAGGCCCGAGGAATTGGATCTGCTGGTAAGAAAATTGATGAGGCTGGAGATCGAGGAGGCGGCATTGAAGGGGGA
Organism: Thermoplasmatota archaeon; assembly: GCA_049472195.1. Taxonomy (GTDB): domain Archaea; phylum Thermoplasmatota; class Penumbrarchaeia; order Penumbrarchaeales; family Penumbrarchaeaceae; genus JBLIRG01. Next base: position 16,752 of record JBLIRG010000054.1, on the reverse strand, counting down.
GAAGGACCGAAACGCCAGAAGAAGACTGAAGATCCTCAGAAAAGAACTGAGCGACACCAAGGAGAAAACCGATAATCTATCCGCAAAGTGGGAGGCGGAGAAAAGTTCAATACAGAGAGTGTCGAAATTGAGAAAGGAGCTGGATGATCTGAGAAAGGAGCTGGAAGATGCGGAACTCAAATACGATCTCAACAGAGCCGCTGAGATCAAGCACGGATTGATACCCGATCTGCAGAAGGAGCTGGCCCTCAGGGAGAGGGAACTCTCGAAGAGAAAGGGATCGGCTCCGCTTCTCCGGGAGGTTGTGACATCGGAGGAGATCTCCGAGATCGTATCCAAATGGACGGGCATACCCGTATCGAGGCTGATGGAGGGGGAAAGGGAGAAGATACTTCACCTGGACGATAAACTTCATGAGAGGATCATAGGACAGGACCGCGCCGTCATGATTGTCACGGAAGCCATCATCAGGGCGAGATCGGGCATCAAAGACCCGGGGAGACCGATCGGTTCCTTCATTTTCCTTGGACCCACCGGCGTGGGAAAGACAGAATTGGGCAGGGCGCTTGCGGAAGCCCTGTTCGACACCGAAGAGAATATTATCAGGATGGATATGAGCGAGTATATGGAAAAATTCTCCACATCCAGGCTGATCGGAGCGCCCCCGGGATATGTCGGTTACGAGGAGGGAGGGCAGCTTACGGAAGCCGTTAGAAGGCATCCGTATTCGGTCATTCTCTTTGACGAGATCGAGAAGGCCCATCCCGACGTCTTCAACATCCTTCTGCAGATACTTGACGACGGGAGGATCACCGACAGCCAGGGCAGGGTGGTTGATTTCAGGAACACGATAATAATTTTGACATCGAATATCGGATCGGGTATCATCACTGAGGGTATTGATGCCGACGGAACCTTTCTTGATGGCGTCGAAGGCGGCGTTATTGAGAGGCTCAGAACCGCGTTCAGGCCCGAATTCCTGAACAGGATAGACGAGATCGTTCTCTTCAAACCCCTGACCATGGACGATACGCTGAAGATAGTCCGTTTGCAGATCAGGGAGCTGAACAAAAGGCTTGATGAGAGGCGGATCACCGTCGATCTCACCGACAGGGCCGTTCAGCACTTCGCCCAGAAGGGCTATGATCCCGTATACGGCGCCAGACCCTTGAAGAGGGTGATCCAGAAGGACCTGGAAACGGAGATAGGAAGAAGGATGCTGAGATCGGAGATCCTCGAGGGATCTGCGGTAATGGTGGATTATACAGACGGAAGACTCATCGTTACATCGAAAACAACTGAAGATAGCGACAACGAGGATGATGTTGAGCTATCGGAACCGTCAGGGTGAACCGGTTTTGAAACTTATCCCTGAAACATTCCTTGTGATTGAAGATATATCAAAAATGCTCGTTCAGCAGAAAGCTTCGGCAGATTCACAATGAGTGGCCCATACCTTATCCGGAAGGTTTCGATAAAATGTGGACAGTTCGTTCCCGATATTCTTCTCTGGACGATCAATGATATCAAATGAATCCGCTTTTTCGATCCCATCCCGATCGAGAATCCAGTAATGATTCTTCCAGATCCTGCCGTCGGAAATATGTTTCTCAGTTATATCCATCTTTAAGATTTTGTTTCTCTCCAGAAGGTAAAAGATCCCGCGTAAATCTGTGTCGAGCCGGTCATCATCTATTCGGCCGTTTTTATCCATCAAACCAATTATCATTTCAACAATATTATTCAACCAATCCTCTTCGGACATTCCCATGATATTTTTTATAGAATCCTTGAGGATATTTTTCATTTCATTTTGCATTATTATTCCCCACAGATGATTTATTTTATATATCATCTGATATTTCATACTATAATATGTGACTATATATAATTTTCCTCTAAATAGGATTGTTGATTATTTATCTTATCGTGTAATTTTATTAAAATTTCTCTTTCATATATACATATAAAAATATATAATTTGAATATTTATTAATATGAATATTTCATTTAAATATTGAAATTTTATAAGTATCTATATAAATCCTTATAATGTCAAAAACAAAATATTTTTTGTAAATAAATAGAATATATCCGATATTCCACATATAAGATATGAATATTTATCTGATCAATTAATTTTCATAATTCCCTACCAACATGACAGGGCAATGAGATTCGTTCAATACATTCTCCGCAACGCTGTCAAGAATGGAAGGCGAGAGCGGGTTGTACTTGCTCTTGCCCATAACTATCATGTCATACTCCCTGGAAAGTCTGATCAAGGTTTTTGAAGGAGGGCCGTATTTGATCATTGTTTCGATCTTGAGTTTATCGTCTTTTACCTTGTTGCGGTATCTTTGAAGTCTCTTGTACGCTTCCCGATACATCTGCGCATCCGGGGAGGAATTTTTTCCCCCATGGGACTTTGTTTCGGGAGGTATGACCTCAACAAGTGTGATACTGCTCTTAATATTCCTTGCCATCTGTAGCGCTTTTTCGAAAACAATATCTGATCTGCTCGAGTCGTCTATCGGTACCAGCATATCATTGAACTTGGTCATTTTATTCAACCGTAAATAATCTTATTTGGGAATTTTATATATTTTTCGGTCATTCTCTTTGGTCATTGCCATATGTTTGAAATCATCTGTAATCGCTTTCCAACATTATACTATCCAACATAATAATGCACAATATGATCAAATATATTGATAACTCTGGAAACTATGATCCCTCACACCACTCCTTTTTTCTTATCCGGTTTCATAACTCCCCGGGTCAGACCGCACGACGAGCAGATCCAGGTATATTTTCCGTTCTTCATCATTTTCTTTCCAAGTGTTTTTCTCATGCACCCTGGGCATTTCTTCAGAGATTCCTCAACCATAATACATCACCATTTACTCGTTCAGGACTTTGGGATATATCGATAACTCAGATCCTTTACACTCATATCGGGATTGAATATTATATCGGCAGAATAGGGAAATGCATGCATCTTATCGGCAAGATAATGGATCATCCCTTTTTCCGTCCGGTCCATCCTCCCGGGATTGCCCGGAAATATCGCCGTGTTTATATGGATCAGGAATAGCTTGCTTCCTCTTAGTGCGTGTATATCCGTGGGTCCGGGTTTGTTTGTATAATCCCGCAGGACATCCCAACCGTCCTTTTTTAGATTATGTTTTACAATTTTTCCAGCGATTTCCCGCATACGTCGTTTCTTATTTCTTTCATTCATTTTTTTCTCCGATATTATTCTTAATCTTTAACTATTTATAATTTTTCATTGAATAAATGTATTTACATATTCCAACAAATATCAAGCATATATTATATTATGTTACATACATTACTGCATATATAAAATATTTTCAATATCCTAGGGATAATTTTTGGAAAATCTCCCTATTAAAATGAATCCATTTAGTAGAAAACTATATATATATGTCAAATCAAGATCTTAACTAACGTGGAAAAATGAGCTGGAAAGTCAAACGGATATAAACATGCGAATGAATTGAATTTTATTCCAATAAAATTCCAATATATTCCCATAAATTATGTTATTTCCTGCATTTTTCCCCAGGAGAAAAGAGAAATGTTCGATAGAAAGGATATCCAAAATCTGGGAACGGTGTTTGAAAAAGGCCTGTCAAGCGGCGGGGGTAGTTTCGATGAAGAACAGACAAAGACCCTCAGAACCGCCTTTGAACTGGCCATGGTAAACGCATTTAGAATGATCGAGAATAGAGTGGAAACAAAACATACACAGGAAGTGAAAAAATGAACGATGAAGAGGATCTGGAATCGATTTCCCTGAAAGTTGTATCAAGCAGTATAGAATCGGTGGATTCCGGCATTGCCAGGATCCATTCAAGCTACCTCGACGACATCGATCTCGGTGAAAACAATCTTGTTACATTGAGATCGGAAGATCGATCGGTTACGGCAAAACTCGTATCTGATAAACTCGCAGACAAGGGTGCGGTTGTCCTCAGGGAAGGTGACATGAAGAGACTGCAAGTTGACGATGGCGACATGATCGATATGGAACCGTACAGCTCGGTAAAGGACGATGTAAAGGTTCTATGGGAAAAATTCAAGGACAAGTTCAGAAAAGGATCGGAAACGGAGGAAACGGGATGAAAGTGAGACAGAGAATTCAGGCATATTCCGCTTTGCATGCATTTTCCATGAACAAGAAGCTGGATAACTACCTGAGCGAGAATCTACCGGATCTCATGGATGAATACAAATTGGCAGACCGGGGAGATATCTCCGACCTGGACAAGGAACTAGATGACAACGAGAAAAAAATGGAGCAGCTCGAGATCTGGAAAAACGGATTCGAGAATAGAATCAACGACGGCGAGGATAGAATGAGAAGATTGAAGAAAAAATACGGACTGGAAGGAGGGAAGTGAGATGGACGAGACAACCATGTGGATTATCATAATTGCTGCAGCGGTGATACTTGCGTTCATCATCTTGTTGAGCCTGATAATTTATCTGAGGAAGAGAAAGGCGAAAGGACCTTCCCACATCGAGCTGTATTTCGATGAGAACTTCCGGACCATCATAGACGAATGGGACATGGTTTCCCGGGAAAGGATCAAGTTGTTCCGGACTGACATGTCAAAGCGTCTGAAAACTGTCGGTGATAGCATCGGTAATCTGGAGAGAAATCGAAAAAGGCTGGATAGCAGGATGGAAAAGCTCGAAAAGGAGATGTCCCGGATGGAGGGTTTCTGAGGAGGTGATGCGTTATGGAAGAGACATACGATGAAGAGGAAAGAAAGGGCATCGGTTCCTGGTTGAAAAATCTGTTCAGCTCCAGCAAGGACGACGTTGAAGAGGAAAAGCCCAGGTACAGCAGAAGGCTTCTCGACGGAAGGATCGAGAAATATCTGGATCAGAACATGAACTCCTATATCGAGGAGTACGGCATCATGACGGAACTCGATTTGCAGAGCTATGAAACCAGATATGAACAGCTCACGGGAAAGATATCGGAAATGAATGAATACATGGCTGAATCGGATGCGAGGATCTCCGCCATGGAAAGGGAGATGTCCCTGATCAAGAAGGAATCAAAGAGCAAGAAAAAGTGAGGTGAGATATGTGTTGATGGAACTACTGGAAGATTTCAAGATAGTAAATTCGGTCGGAGAGGACCTCGGGAAGGTGAAGGAGGTTTTCTTCAATGTTGATAACTGGACAGTCTCGGGTTTCGAGATTTCTCCGGGTATCTTCAAGAAGGACAGGCTTCTGAAAATCGAGGATGTAAAGGATTTCAGATATGATGAAAAACTGATGATAGTCGGCGATGATTTCGAAGCGTCCGAACTTCCGTCGGTTGCAACAAGGGAACTATTTTCCTTCGACGATCTGAGAAAAAAAGACGTCGTGGACAATCAGGGTGAGAAGATCGGACGGATCTACAACATGGAGATCCCTTACGAGAAATTGAAGAATCTCACCGTATGGAAAATCCTCGTCAGAACTGGATTCATGGAGAGAAGATTGAGGATTGCGCCTGCGGATATAGTCAGAGTGATGGAAGACATCAAGGTGAGAATGTCCCTCGAGGACATCGAGAAGAAGCTAGAATAAAAAAAAGGATATGAGAAAATGGAACAGAATGAATTGAAGAATATTGGAAAGAGAGTGGTCGTGGAACAGCTGAAGAACAAGGGTTGGAGTCAGGTCAATTCCGGCGATAATGTCCCGGATCCGGTCGATGTGCTGGCAACGCAGAACGGTAAATCGCTTCTGATTTCTATAACAGCTGCGGTATCGCCGAACCAACCAATGCCCATGACGCCGGGCGAGCTGGAGCAGTTGAAAGCCCTCGGACAACAAAACAAGGCTGATCCCTACCAGGTCAAGCTATCCCTGACCCAGGATATGACCGGCGTGGAAAGAATATCCTGGCAGAAGCTGTAAACGGGATAATAACCCGAATATGAATAAATGATGATCGGAGGGTGGTCAGCTCATTGAGCATTCCCGCATTATTCCCCAATCCCGCCACCCTCCGCCCCGGCAGGGAGACAAAGTCCATGATCTGGTCGTTGCTCCCTGCTTCTAATTTTTTTCCACATTACAGTATATGTGCCGATGTCATTTCCACAGATCCCTGTTCCTCTTTGTTTCATACTCCGGTGTCAGCTCGACAGGATAGGGATCAAGGTACAGCTGATCCTTCAGATATTCCACGTCGAACCTTATGATCATTCCCCTCAGGACCTCCTTGCAGGCTGAAAGCGGGATCCGATCTTCCCGGTAGGCCTCGAGAAGATCCAGAAAGAAATGTCTCTCCCTGTTCTCAAGATCCCCTGAGAAATAGCCGAACATGTGGCTCAACACGTTGATCTGGGAGGAATATTTCGCTCCTTTTGACATGGCCCCGGATAGATGAGTTCCGTACTGGTCCCATGCATCGTCGATTCCCCTTTCCTTCTGGGATGCGGTGATATTTCCCAATGTCTTCAGTTCCTTCTGGGAATATGCCATGAGAAGAAACTTGTGACGTGAATGAAAATCGATGAGATCCCTGGCTTTGCCATTTTTTCTTGCCTCAGAGAATCGTGCCAGGGTGAAGAGTTTGGTGAGGAAATGGTCGAGAATGGTTTCCTCGCCCAGCCTCGCCTCCGTCTCCACGGCAAGATGGGAAAAACGTTCCTTTACACCTCTTCCGAAGAACCCGTCGTCCTTCCCCGTCAATACGCCGATCCCCTCAGGTCTGTATAATTTGACATCACCGATCCCGCAGGACGGGGATTTGGATTTCAATATGAATCCGTGGACCTCTCCGAGAGAGTCCAGCCGGTTCCGGACCCACTCGTTCATCTCCTCCGTGAGATCCCTCCCGGTTGCAGGTTGATGCAGTATCCTGCCTTTATCACCCATCTTAATGTTTATTGGTCTCCTGGGAACTCCGAGTCCGATCCCCATCTCGGGGCAGTCGTGGATCACGTCCGCGTGATCCTTCAGTTTTTCCACCGGACGGCTCTTGATTATCGCCCCGTCGAATCGGCAGTGCTCGTAACCCAGACATCTGCTTATATACACCCTTGGTCTAACTTCAGTCATTGAATCCGATACCCTGATGAGCTGATCCGTTGAAAACGGTATCGATCCCCCTGAATTCCCGGACTTATCGATACAATGAAGAATTTTTTGGAAAAATATTCAGGGGTTCATCCCGGACAGGCAGCCCATCAAACATCAATTCCCTTCGATCCCGAGCTCGAAGAGGAATTCATCCTCGGCGCCTTTGGCGGACACATGGCTTCCCGAAAGTCTGCCGACCCGATGGAACCCGGCGGATTTGAGTATCTTTAGCGATCCCGGATTATTGACCAACGACCTGGCAATGATCCTCTTGGCTTTCAGATCCTCCCTGCAGATCGAGATCAGTCCATCTACCATCATGGAGCCGTATCCCCTGCCTCGTTTTCTCTTCTCCCCGATCAGGTAGGATATCTCGCACGTGGAGTTCCATCCGGAAATATCATAAACCGAGCAGAAACCGATCGGATTGTCGCTCTCGTCCATGACAAGAAGATCCAGATCCCTGGTGTCGAGAAGCATCCTCAGAACCAGATCGCCGTGGCTCACGGGATTATGCGGATCATCCATGTTGGATGCGATCTCGGGATCGTTCATCCAATCCACAAGAAGATTGAGATCGCCCGGCTGAACCTCCCTGAATGTCAGGGACCCGGATTTCTTTGAAAATTCCCTTCTCTGTTCAAACACGTACCCCTGGTGGGAATGTCTTTTCAGGGCCGTGTCGAGGAGCGATCTGACCATTTTGGAATAATCCATACCGGCTGCGGAACAGCTTCTGAAGAATCCGCTGTCCGGACCTATTCCCGGATTCGGGTTTACCTCAAGCACATATGGTTTCCCGTCCCGGATCCTTATATCCACTCTTCCGTAATCCCTGCAGCCGCAGACCCTGTAGGCCTCTTTGGCCACGGACTCGATCTTGAGCTTCATCTCTTTATCGATATCGGCAGGGCATTTTGTCCCGGTGCCGATGAAGGTTGTTGAACCCTCGGTCCACTTCGCATCGAAGTCGACAATTTTCCTGACACCGGGAGGAAGATCGAATATTATCTCGGACAGGGGAAGGACCCTCAGATCAGGATGGTTCCCCATTATCGCCACGTTTACCTCCCTGCCGTCTATGAACTCCTCTACAATGGCCGGCTGGTCGTATGTCTCTATCACCCTGTCTATCGCACGGAAGAGATCGGACTTGTTGTCCACGACCGACGACTGGGATATGCCCACACTGGCATCCTCATGCAGGGGTTTCACGATAACGGGAAATCCCAGATCTGGATCGAGTTTCTGGGAGGTTGCATGAAATACCTGGTATCTCGGTGTGGATATCCTGTTCGCCTTGAGGATCTGCTTGGCTCTTGCTTTGTCAAGACAGAGAAAGAGCGTGAACGGACCTGAACCAGTGAAGGGAACTTCCATCAACTCCAGATAGCTGGCAACCCACGCTTCACCCGCGGATCTTCCCCCGAATCCCTCGCAGAGGTTGAAAACGAAATCTACCGATCCGCGCCTCAAACGTCCGATCAATTCCCTCGAGATCCTGATGGGTATCGGTTGGTGATCCTTTGAGAGGCTCTCCATCACAACCTTCAGGGTGTTGAGAATGTCATTATCCGCTATCCCGTCCTTTATCGTACCTTTCTCGGATCCCTCCACCAGGTTGTATATGATACCGATCCTCATCCGGATTCACCCCATCTTCAGGTTGTACCTCTTCAGGGCGGATTCCATTATGGATCTGATCATCGTGTCGTAATCCATCCCATCCGCAAAGCATGCCCTGGTAAATCTGGAATTGCTCTCCTTCTTCGGCATCAGACCGGGTAGGGCGTTGACATCCAGAACGTATGGGATTCCCTGATCGTCGAGTCTGAGATCTATCCTGGCGAGGTCCGTGCATCCGAGAACGCTGAACGTATCCCGGGCGATCTTCACGATCCTGTTCTTCAGGGAGGGTTTGAGATCGGCGGGACAGATCAGGGGATCCACTGGATTTTCGGGATTGTCATAGACCCATTTTGCCTCGTACGAATCGAATTTGTTGAGTTGTTCCGGAAGATGCCTGAAGTCAACCTCGATTATCGGCAGTATCTTGGGTCGTCCGTTGCCTATCAAACCCACGGTGAACTCCCTACCATCGATGTATTCCTCGACCAGGGCATTCTGCTTGTAGATCCTGATGACCTTGCTGACCTCTCTCTTGAGGGAATCTGGATCGTTGACCAGTGACGAATCGGTGATGCCGACGCTTGATCCCTCCGCATCCGGTTTCACGATCAGGGGGAACCTCAGATCGGAATTCAGTTTCTGGTTCGTGGATCTGAAAACCTGAAATCTCGGTGTCGGGATCTTGTAGTAGTTGAGGATCTCCTTCTTCCTGCTCTTGTTGAGTGTTATTGCCTGGGTCAGAACCCCCGAACCGGAATACGGAACGTTCATCATCTCGAGAATTGCCGGGATATGGGATTCCCTCGACTCGCCCTGTATACCCTCTGCGATATTGAAGACGAAATCGACGTTCGCTTTTACAAGTTTTTCAAGGAATCCCTGATCCGCCTCCAGGAGGATCACATCGTATCCCATCTTCTCGAGCGCCTTTCTTATGGCGTCAATTGTCTCCAGATCGTCGTACTCGGCGTATCGGTCCTCCCTCTCTCCCTTTTCCGGGTCTTTTCTGAGGTTGAATGCCAATCCGACCTTTCTCACCCTTTTATTACCCAGATGATTGCCCCTTGTACCGACCCCGGGATATGAAAAGAGCTGGTCCAGGTAATTGGTAACTATCACCTCATCGGGCGTGATCTCTTTGACATATTCGGGAGAGACGGGGACTTTTCCACCCGGTCCGTCGATCACGAAGTGGGGGACGCCAAGACCCGATGTGAATCCCTGGATGGATTTCATTATCCTGATACCGTCCTCCACAGGGGTCCTGAAATGCTCGACCCCCTTGACCAGATCGCACTGGTATATGTAGTAGGGTTTCACCCTTATGCTCAGGAGTTTGAGCATCAGCTCCTTCATGGTGTCGGGATCATCGTTCACTCCCTTGAGAAGGACCGTCTGGCTTCCAAGAGGTATTCCGGCATTGGCAAGTATGGCGCATGCTTTTTCAGATTCCTGGGTTACCTCCCTCGGATGGTTGAAGTGAATGTTGACGTAGACCGGATGGTACTTGGCTATTATCCTTGCGAGATGGGGTGTTATCCTTCCGGGATTCACACAGGGCATCCTGGTACCGATTCGGATGATCTCCACGTGTGGTATCTCCCTGAGCCTTCTCAGGATCATCTCGATCTCGGAATCGGTCCTCATGAGCGGATCCCCTCCGGATACTATGACATCCCTTATCACCGGATTTGCATTTATGTAATCGATGGCTTTCATGATATCTACCATCGGTATCTGCTGGATCCTGCCCACCTTTCTCTTCCTCGTGCAGAACCGGCAGTACATGGCACACTTCGAGCTTGTCAGAAGCAGAACCCTGTCGGGGTACTTGTGAACGAGGTAGGGTACGGGAGTGTGCTCCTCCTCCTTCAGCGGGTCCTCCTCATTGAGATTGTCATGAAGTTCATCCATATCCGGAATGCACTGCTTCCAGATCGGATCTCCCTTTTCCCCTATTAAATTAAGATAATACGGGGTCACCTTCATCGGATATTTTCTCTTGACCCTGCCAATCTCCCTCGGATCGCCTCCAAGTTCATTGAGGTATCCATCGGTGAGGGAGATCTTCCTCGTTGTTGCGGATGATGCGGCTTCGCTCATTTATATACCAGCTTTTTCACCTGTTTCTGGTGGAATCCCACCCCTATCATAAGCTGCTCTCTCGCAGTGATTACATCCTGCGGGAGAACTGTATTCCTGTTCGCATTTCTGGCTATGGAAACAGCCAGCTCGGATATCCTGGCACCGTAATCTTCCATGCTCTTTCTGAGTTCTTCCTTCGCCGAGTTCGATGCCCTGAACGAAGAGTCCGGTCTTTTCATGATCCTTGAGATCGATGCCAACGAGATATCCGTCATGTTTATACCTCCATTATGGTTATTTAGCGTCATGGTATTCTTATTTCCCGTTTTTCAGTGGATTTGAACGCGATAAAATTACTTTCAGTATATATATGTTTCTTTATTGCTTTTATATTGATTTTAAAATTTGATATTCAGCTATTGACTTTTGTAAGGCTCATAACAAGCATTATAGAATTTCTTATTGGCAAAATGACGTTAATATACGGGCGATATCTACAAAACAAGCATTGCATGAATGCTCAGTCGAGCTTCTCCAGATCGATCTTCTCGCCTTTGAGGAATTTTACGATCCAGAAGGCGGTCCCCAAAGCGATTACCACGACCATGGCGGCAGCGGCGCATCCAATGCATAACGGCGTTATCTTCGGAGTGAATTTATCATCACCCCATGATATCCTCAGGTCGTAATCCCCGTATCCCTCCACCTGAAGGTAGAAGTCCCCCCGGTCCTCATCATCTTTCCAGTGGCAGTAATCCGTTTCCGATTCTACCCCGAGATAGATATCCGTCTGACCGTCGGGCATGCCATTTGCGTAACAGCTGAAGATCATTATCGAATCCTCTGCATTTTCGCTTTTCAGAGTTCCCCTTATCGTTACCTCGTGACTGCCCATCCCGGTTACTTTGTACCAGTCGATATAATCGTTGAAGTTCAATGCGCCGGAGTGGGTTCCCTTTCCGATCTCCTCCGCCTCCAGTATTGAATTGTTCGGCTCCATATCGGCTGATGCCAGACCCATGAAAAGGATTAAAAAGAGTGATCCGAAAACGGTGAACTTTAAAGCTAAACCTCTAACCGTCAACATAAGTATTCCCCACAATATTGATATGGCCAACATGTGATTTATATTTTTTTTTCATTAACAATATAATAGCATCGCATTTTCATTTTCGGATTATTGTGAAATGGAAGGGTATTGGATCTGTGATACTCCTGAATCACAGTACAGGCTTTCTCTTCACATTCAACAGAATAACCAATCCAAGCAGCCCCATGGGAACATAGATCATCGATAAGCAGCAGTTTATCTCCTCTTCGACCTTGTAGATCTTCACATTGACACTTGCGGTCAGATCACCGCCATCGCACCAGTCAACCGGATATTCCCCGTATCCCACTATGACGAAGTAGTAATTCTCGTAATACAGCTCATCCTCAGTCCTCATCGAAGGGAGATCGAATCTTTGACTGTTCACTCCTCCACCTTCATCAACGTTTATTTTCGAACCTTTTACATATTCAAGTTGTGAGACCGAGACCTGACCGCTGAAGATCCCATCGAACATTTCAATGGCCATAGGTTCTACGACCACGGCATATACCGATTGGTCAGCAGTAAGCTCAATCCTGCATTCTCTTCTCGCTTTTTCCTGGAAACCCATAGAATCCCATGAATCGGGTTCCAGATCGGTATCGAATTCAACTATCAGCTCCTCTTCCGCACTGGCAAAAGGTATAAAAACAGGCATAATACGAAAAATACCAGCACCAACCTCGATTTCCGCATAAGGCAATCCCCTAAAAAATAAACTAATTTCAGGATTAATACTTTTCTGGAAATTCAAAATTATTCCTGATTAAATGTAATGTTACCGAACCGGTCTTCATACTTGTCTAGCTCATCGGATCGATATAGCTTCGATAAAAATGGATTTCATTGAAAGATCCGCGGATTGGATCATCGATAGGTTCGATCTGGGGCCTGGAGACCGGATGTGATACATTGATATACATGTAATACAATGTATATATAGTGATAAAATGTCCGAGATCGTGACCATGAGGCTTCCCGACGAATTATCCCATGAGCTCAACGAACTATCGAAAATCATCGATAGATCCAAGACCTATATTCTGAAAAAAGCTCTTGAGGAATATCTGGAGGAATATGAGGATTACCTCATAGCAATGGAGAGATGGAACGACAAAAACGACGAGATCATCGATGGGAAGGATCTGAGGGGTGCCCTTGGGTTGTAAGGTCCAGTACAAATCCTCGGTATTCAACGATCTGAAGAACATCGATAGGTCAACTGCCAGACGGATCCTTGATACTATCGAGAAGGAACTGGCGGAGAATCCCGACAAGGGAATTCCCCTCGAGGGTAACTTCAAGGGATTGTACAAATACCGGATCGGAAGCTACCGTGTCATCTTCTCAAAGATGGGTGATTCTATCCTGATACTCAGGATCGGTCATAGAAGCAAGGTCTACAAGAAATGAAAAAAGGGGGATCTTGAATCCCCCTTGACTTGTGTTTACTCTTCATCTCCTTTCGGGGACTTGGGCCTGAGGAGGACCACAAGAACGACCATTGCAATTACGGAGATGAGGATCAGGATTATCAATATGGTCCAATCGAATTTCTCATCCTCCCCCTTCATATCAAGCTCGGTATCGGCAGTTATCATACCATCTTCCCCCACCGAGGCGGAACCGGAGAGGGTTTCATATCCGTCTTTCTCGATGGAGAACTCGATCTCCTTGCCTTTCCAATCAACGGGAACCGTGAATGTGGCCATTCCGGTGGAATCGGTTTCCGCCGAGTAGGACATTCCGTCCAGCATGATCTTCACCATCGCCCCTTCGACGGGATCTCCATCTTCCAGAACCGGACCGAACGTCAGTGTGATATCGGCGGCCGATTCCGGCACGGTGAAGTACATCATATCCGATGCGTCAATATCCAGCTCGGAATGGTCGTTGTTCCGAAGATCCACCATGAGGACATGCTCTCCGGGAGAAAGATCGGTGAGGGTGATGGTCTCCTCGATAAACGGTCCGATGAGGACCCCGTCGATGTAGACGTGATAATGGCCCTCCCCAAGTTTGTTCGAACCGCCGATCGAGTCGTTCAGAACGAAGTTCTGGACGTTTACCCACAGATCCATGGTGTTCCCTTCGAGGATCGTCCCGTTCTCTGGCGACACGATTGATATCGAAGGCATTGCCATGAGTGTGAACTCGGCCATATCGTATACGGCCGGCATGATCGGGGTATGGTCGTTGTTGACCAGTTCAACCTTGAGATTATGCTTTCCCGCCGGAAGATCCGTCAGATCAACCATGTTGGCGGTATACGGACCTATCAGGTTTCCGTTGATATAGAGATGCCAGTGGCCTTCTCCGGGAACATTCTCTCCACCGATCCCGGTCGCATTCATGATGAATCCCTCTATCATGACCTCGATATGCAGATCCCCTCCGTAGAACATCGAACCGTCAACGGGTTTCGCTATCGATATCGACGGAATGGTGTTCATTATGGTGAAATGAATCATATCCACGGCATAGGGCATGATCGGCTTATGGTCATTGTTGACAAGCATCACCTTCAGCTCGTGCATACCGGCAGGCAGATCCTCCAGCATCACGGAGAGATTCGTGTAGGGACCGACCAGATCGTCGTTGATGTAGATGTGGTAATGCCCTTCTCCTGCTGCCATTTCTCCACCAATGGCAGATGCGTTCAATGTGAAGTTCATCACCTCTACTGCGATATCGATGCTATTCTTGTAGAAGATTGCTCCGTCCACGGGATCAATGATCTTTATCGACGGCCTCTGATCAAGAATTCGGAAACGTATCATGTCCGAGAAGCTTGCCGTGTGTCCGTACAGCATGGAATGATCGTTATTGCGAAGCTCGACCATCAGCTCGTGATCCCCGGTGGGAAGATCCTCGAGCATCACGGAAAGATTCGTGAAGGGACCTACCAGTTCATCATTTATGTATATATGATAGTGTCCCTCGCCTGGAATATTGGTCTCGCCTATCATTGAAGAGTTCAGGGTGAAGTTGTATACCTCGACCATCATTTCAAACGAGTCGTCGTATATCTGGACCATGTCCATCGGTTCCGATATCATGATCACCGGGATCTCCTCGACCACGGTTACCTCGATCATGTCCATGATCCTCGGGATCAGGGTCGAATGATCATTGTTCATGAGCTCGACCTTGATCATATGGTCCCCGGGCGGCAGATCCATCAGAACGGGTTCAAGTTCGCCGGAAGGTCCCACGAGATCATCGTTGACATAGAGATGGTAGTGTCCCTCCCACGGGACGTTTTCCATTCCGTAGGCGCTCTCGTTCAGCATGAAGTTCCCCACACCAAGCTTCATGTGAAGTTTTTCGCCGTATACTATCCCGCCATCCATCGGTGAAAGGATCCCGATCGATGGGATCTGATCGATTATCGTGAAATTGACCGCATCCATGATCGGAGTCATGAGGGGAGTATGGTCGTTGTTCACAAGCTCCACTTTGAGAACATGATCTCCGGCCGGGAGGCCTGTCAAGGTCGGCATGGTATCCGTATACGGACCGACAAGATCGTCATTGATATAGATATGATAATGGCCCTCTCCTTCCACGGGATCACCGCCTACGGCTGATTCGTTCAGGGTGAAGTTATCAACCATCACCTCGAGATCCAGGTGATCCTGGTAGAAGATCGTTCCGTCCATCGGTTTCACTATATCGATCATCGGCATACCGGGCATGACCTTGAGATCGAATTCTGTATATACCCTGGGGATCAGCATCGAATGATCCCTGTTAGCAAGTTCTACCCTGACAGTGTGATCTCCGGGGGAAATTCCGGAGAACATCGCTTCTGTTGTGTGATAGGGGCCGATAAGAACGTCATCGACGTAGACATGGTAATGACCCATACCACCCATGTTGGGGGGCTCGTAGACGTCGATAAGGGTGAAGTTCATCACGCTCACGTTGATCGTGTAGGATCCGTCATAGGAAACGGGATTCTCCGGAAGATCGTTGAGCATGATCTCAGGGACGCTCTCCTCGAACCAGACGATGATATTGTCGGAGGCCCTCGGGCTCGTGGGTGTCTGATCGTTGTTCCGAAGCTCGACTATCACTATGGTCATACCGTCGGGGATATCATCGACCATGATCTCCTCATCCGAGTAGTTCCCTGTCGGACCGTAGTTGAGCATCAACTGCCAGTGGCCCTCCCCGTTCACGTTGGATCCTCCAATATCCGATGACAGGGTGAGGTTGTCAACCTCCACCGAGAAGGACGAGCTGCCGCCGTAGACGACGGATCCGTCGGGCGGGTAGGTCATCGTTATTTCCGGATATGCTATTGTGATATCAATTGAATCCGTTACGGCGGGATTCAATGACGTGTGGTCGTTGTTAACAAGCTCCACGGCGAAGGTGTGATCCCCCTCCGGAAGGTTCGTCAGCTCGATCATCTCCACGGCATACATACCCTGAGGATTGCCGTTTATTGACAGATGCCAGTGCCCCTCACCGGGTACATTAGCACCACCCATCGCTGAAGCGTTCAGGGTGAAATCACCAACCGACAGTTCGAGGAGCAGCCGGTCACCGTATATGGTATATCCATCCATCGGTTCCATGATGGACACAGTGGGAGCCGCGCTGACCACCGGTGTAACCACCAGGAAAACACCCATGAAAGATGTCAGGGCCAAAAGGAAGGCCACTGCCGTGATCACGGGATTCCATAGATTCTTGAGATTATTTTGATTTAAAATCATACTAATCCTCCTGTAGTGATCATGGGATATCATATCGATATATACTCATTATCCTTGACACTTCAACGCCCGTTGTAAAATTGATAGAAAATATTC
>JBLIRG010000053.1:0-21990 GCA_049472195.1 Thermoplasmatota archaeon | reverse complement strand
CACGATGGATGGAGATGCCCCGACCAGATCCGATCCGGAGGGACAGGGGGTGTGTTTCTACACGCCCACGGTTTACGAGATCGTCGCAGGAGGCCGTAAAATAATCGGATACGCCCAGACCAGGGAGAAGCTCGTCATACTTCAGCACGGATCGATACCGATTGACTGGGATCTTCGGAAACAGCTCGACATCATGGTGATCCCCAAAGACAACCGGGAAGCCTTCAAGAGCTTATTCAAAGGGAGGGCCACAACGATCTCGGAACAGCTGGGTAATCGGCCAAATTTCAATGATCTGGTCAGGAACTTTTCGAGGGGATTCGAGGAAGTGTTCGATATGAAGCTTGAAACATCGGAATATTCGAATGAGGAGCGGAAATTGGAATACTGGTTGATAAAGAGGAAATACGGCAATGACGAATGGAACCTGAAGCTATGAAGACAATTTCGTCAAAACGTAATTTTCAACTGGTTCATACCCGATCTTTAAATAAATGGAATCCCGATGGAGTGGCGAGATGAACCGGATCACCGATTTCAGGGAGAAGCTCATATTGATCACGGGAGGATCGAGCGGGATCGGTCTCGCCACAGCGGATAAACTGATCAAGAAGGGATCCCGTGTCGTGATCCTCGCCCGGGATGAGAGGAAGCTGAAAAAAGCTTCTAAAAAACTCGGAAAAAAATGTGATCACAGATCGGTTGACATCCTGAATATCGAGGATCTGAACAGAGCAAAAGAATGGATCATAGACGAGCATGGTGCGCCTGATATAATCGTTAACTCGGCCGGGTTCGTTCACCCCGGACGGCTCGAGGATCTAACCGATGAGCAGATCGACAGGATGATAGACATCAACCTGAAGGGAACGATCAACGTTTGCAGAACCTTCGTTCCTGAGATGAGGTCCCCCGGTCATGTTGTGAACGTCAGCTCCCCGGTCGGATTCATGGGGGTCTACGGCTACTCGGTCTACTCCGCGTCGAAATTCGGGGTGGACGGTTTCTCGGAATCGATCAGAATGGAGCTGAAGCGAAACGGGATCGGGGTGTCGGTTGTCTATCCTCCGGATACGAAAACCCCCCAGCTTGATTACGAGAACAGGTACAAACCGGAGGAAACCAAACGCATCACCGGCACGATAGATCCCGTCGATCCGGAGGTCGTGGCCGATTCCATAATTGAGGGAATAAAAAGAAACCGTTTCCATGTATATCCGACGTTCTCAATAGGTCTAGTGCATTTCGCGGTCAGGCATTTTCCCGGGGCCGTGAGGTGGTGGATGGATAGAAAGGTGGTATGAGATATGGAACTTACCGGAAAAGGCCGCATCGGAGACGATCCTAAAAGCATGAGGATAAGGATTACGGCGGTCATTGCGGTCTTTGTTCTTCTGATGGGACTGCTTTTCCTCGGCATTCTCGTCAAGATCATTACATCACCGCCTTCTCCCGAGATCGGAATGATCACGGTTGATATCAACGGCAGGGAAGCCAACGTAACCGTGGAGCTCCTGATGGATGGAGACATCGACATCGAGGATTCATCCCTTTCCCTTCAGTTCAATGAGCGTGAGATCCCCCTGGATATCGACGGGCACGTTCTCTTAGGAAAGATAAGCAAGGTCGAGTTCGAGAGGCTGATGGAACTGAGGTCCGCGAATATTACCGGGGACCTCGTAGCGAAGTCCTCCCTGCCTTTCGATATCAGGGATGACATCAGGGAGGAGATCGACCTTTCGTTCCTGGCTGATATCGGCGAGGATATCGAGATCTCCGGTATCAATACCACCATCCACTCGCTTGCATACACGAGGGCGGAGATCGAGTTCACGGTGGAAATGGAGAAGGATGTACATCTCAAGGGCGAGGACACGGAGGCGAAGCTGTACGCCTCCATCAACACATATGACTGCGATATCGAGGAGGTCGAGATCAAACCTGACGGGTCCGGCAGCGGATCGATTCTCGTACCGTTCTCCGCGATCATCTTTCTATCACTTTCAACCCAGAACATCACGCTTGAGTTCTGGGGCATATCCTTCACATTTCCCTTCTCCATCAGTGGATGAAGAGACCGCCGTTGACGTCAAGCGTGGCCCCGGTTATATATGATGACATATCGGACAGAAGGAACACCACAGAATCCGATATGTCCTTCGGATCTCCTATCCTTCCGAGCGGTACATCTCGGATCCTCTTTCTCCTCTTATCCTGTGAATCGCCTGCGAGTATGTCGGTATCAATATAACCCGGCGCGATCGCATTGACCCTGATATCGGGTGCAAGCTCCCTGGCGAGGGATCTCGAAAGGCCCAGAAGCCCTGCCTTGGATGATGCATAATCGGAACCTGAGGACGATCCCTTGAACGCCAGCTGTGAAGATATGATGACGATTGATCCCGCATCCATCAATTCAACCGCCTTCCTGATCGTGTGAAATGCACCGTCCAGATTTACCTCCATGGTCCTTCTCCACGAATCGTAATCCAGATCATGAAAGGAGGATCTCCTGTAGATCCCAGCATTGATGACAAGACCGTCGATACCCTCCCTTCGGAACTCGTGGAAACGTGCAAGCGCCTCTCCCACGGCCTCGGGATCGGAAGTATCCGCTTTGTAGGTCTCGCAGGCAGATCC
This sequence comes from Thermoplasmatota archaeon, assembly GCA_049472195.1. Taxonomy (GTDB): domain Archaea; phylum Thermoplasmatota; class Penumbrarchaeia; order Penumbrarchaeales; family Penumbrarchaeaceae; genus JBLIRG01. Next base: position 19,350 of record JBLIRG010000053.1, on the reverse strand, counting down.
GATTTCATCTGCAAGCGCCCTCGCCCTATCGCCGCTGCTGTTGTATGTAAAACCGACCACAGCTCCCTCTGCCGAGCAGCCCTTGACAGCGGCAGCACCGATCCCCCTGGATCCCCCGGTTATGAAGATCTTCCTGTCCCGAAGAAGCATGTGAACGGAATGGACGGATCCTCTATTTATCTTATCGCCGAGAGCGGTCCAGGCGGTTCCGGGATGAATATGCATATCAAATAGAATTCAGAATTCCTCTTCCGATCCGTCATCGTCGAACTCGGAGTAAGGCTCTATCTCCTCATCGCCGCAGAAAGGGCATTTTTCAAAATCGTCGGGGAATATCTCCCTGCAGGACGAACATATCATTGCGTCCTCGGGATCGATCTCGCCCTGTATCTCCCATTCCCCTTCCTTCACTTCCACTTCCTCGTCGATTTCCTCCTTTCCCCTCTGGCGGAATATCATGAACAATCCGGCGATGAGCAGCATGACCAGGATCAATGCGATTATGATCGGCAGGATTATCATCAGGTAATCGGGGCCGTCCTCCGTATCCGCTTTGAACGGATCGGTTCCGTCCCTGAACTCGTCGATGTTCCTCTTTCCATCGTTATCGTTGTCGAGCAGAGCATCGGATGGGTCCAGGGGGTTCAGTCCGTGTTCTATCTCCCACCAATCCGGCATGCCGTCGCCATCGTCATCGGGATCCAGAAGGTCTATCAATCCGTCACCGTCGGTATCAGGCGGGATCGATTCGGCATCTCTCGGATTGGAACCGGCCTGCATCTCTATTGTATCGTTGTAACCGTCGTTGTCATCATCCTCATCGGAGTTGTCGCCGATCCCGTCACCATCGGTGTCGTTCCATTCGTTTGGATCCTCGGGGAACCTGTCGAATTGGTTGGAGTATGAATCTCCATCCGAGTCAAAATCTGGGTCAAGTACGGAGAACACGGAAAGGGTGTGGTTGAGGGCGGCTCCGGCCACCTCCGCATTGAAAAGGCCGGTATTTCTGTCGAAATATGAGATCCCCGCCTGGCTCCAGTTTCCATTCTCAATATACCAGATATTGGTTAGGCTTCCTTTCAGGTCCTCCCTGAAATATCTCAGGTAGACCTCCACCTCTATCCTGGTTATGGTGACGTTTCCGCGGTTGATATTGAAGCTGCACCCGATATCGATATAATCACGGGGGGGATCAGGTACTTCCTCGATTATCTCGGCTCCCGGCTCACTCCCCTTGCCGAGATACCATATCCTGACCGTGACAGATCCGTCAAACAGGTTTTCTTCCACCCCGTTTTCGATCACCGGCACTATCAATATCGTTTCCACTGTCGAATGGTTGATCTTCCCGTCCCCGCATCTGAAATAGTATACGTGTTCTCCCGGTTCTATATCGATAAGGGCCGTATACTGGATGCTGTCACGGGGATCCCCGTCCAGAATGGAAGATGGATACAGGGGATGGCCGATCCCGTCGATCACAACCTGTATGAACGACGGATCATCACCGTCGATATCGGTGTAGTTCACGAAGAACCTGTAAACCCCGGCCGCCTCGACCTTGTGGCTGGCAGAGAATAGATACGGTTCGTCGTTCACGGGAAGGATCGTTACGTTCATATAGGCTTTCGACGTGTATTCGGATGAATCAGATACCGTAAGAAGGGCTTTCCCGGCACCGTTGCTGTCGCTCATCGGATGTATTGTTATAACGGTGCCGTCGACACGAGCCGAGAAAAGATCGAAATCCTCCGATTTGACGTTGAGGCTGAGGAGGTCGTTGAGGTCAGGATCAAAAAGATACGGCCCGAGATCAAGGCTGGTGATGTTATCCTCGTCCATTACGATCTCCGGCAGTGGAAGTATGAACGAAGGTGCGAAATTGATCCCCTGGAAATTAACCAAGATCTCCTTGGTATCGGTTGAGTTCCCGTCGGATGCTGTGATATTCACCGTGAACTTGTTCGGAGTTCCGTCGGGATAGTTGAAAATCAGGCTTGAATTTTCCCGGTCGTAGCTGATGTGGTCTTGATCATCAGTATAGACCTCCACGGATGAAAGCGGTGTGTCCTCATCCTCGATGAAGACAAGCAGAGGGTAAGGCATCCCCTCCCTGATGGTGATCACGTTGGTTGGCAATCTCAAATTGACGGGATCATCCACAGGGACCACGGTGATGTTAAACGGGTAAGTTGTCATATCGTAGCCGTCGGACAGGTTCAGGTAAACATACTCCGACAGGACGGATTCGTCTTCATACAATATCACTATCCTTGACTGGCTGTGGTTGTATTTCACGTGGTCGCTCGTACTGGTGACATCAACCTCGCCAACACCGTTTCTGTCAATTATCTCGGCGTTAATATATCCAGGCGTGTCCTCGGTGACCGATATATTTTTCCTGTACCAGCTGAACTCGGGAGGCCAGCTGTACCTGAATTCATCGTACCCCCTCGATGATCCGTACTGGATGAACGAAGTATTCACGTAATGAGTGAATTGCTCGTTCACCAGGGACAGCTCGTATTTCCCCGAGATATCGGACCAACCTCTGGAGGTCAGGTCCCTCCCCCTGAGCATCTGTTCGGTCATCTGACCGGTGAAGTTGGTCCAGTAGGATACAAGCCGCCCTCCGGATCCGTTGTATATCTCGATCCTGATACCTCCCGCAGGATCGTATTTGTAATCGAGGATCCTGCAGGTATAGAATTGGTAGGTTTCGATCAGTGATCGGTTGTCAGCTATTCTGACCAGAGATTCGTTTATGGTGGAATTCTCGACCGTCAGCAATGAATTTCCCTCCAGAAGGAACTGCAGGTTGCAGTTTTCCACGGTCGAATCCTTCACGGTCGCATTCCTGGTCCCATTCAGTTCAACCGATCGGTTTGCATCGGTTATTCGAGAATTCATAAGCAGCAGACCAGATGCGTTCCTGGCGATGATGCCTGTCCAAGATCCCGCTGCGGATCCGGTATCCGATCGGAACTCGATTGGATTTCCAGTTCCGTCAGCGGTAAGGGAGCCGATGATCACGAATCCCGAACCTGATCCGAACCTTACCTGGGTCCCGGGAAGGATCTCGAGGTCAACGCCCTCCGAAATCTCGATCATACCGCTGATCACATATGGTGAATCCTCCGGATACCATGTCGTATTTTCAGTTATATCCGATGTAACGTTCACCAGGTCCGGACCTTCGCTATACCGGTCATCGGCAAAGGCGGAGGTCTTAAGCACAACAGCAGATAAGAGAAATATTATCAGAGCTGTCGTGATCATCGATGCGGGGATATTCTTCATTGGACTGCACTCCGAAGTTTAGGCCAATCTTCATGCAGTTAATCATTTTTATCCTTTTTTCATTGACAGTGATTTACTGATTTAGGGAAATCGTATAAAAATCCTTATCACAATTCTTCTAGGGAGAATACGGCAAGTATTAATAGTAGAAAAAACCAGCTCCAGATAAAATATATAAATATGCGCATAATGAGAGGTCGGAGTGAAAAGGCTATATCGAAGACCTCTGAAGGTCAGCCGATCAAGATAGTAACGGAGGATACACCATGGACCGTAGAACAATAGTATTCGCAATCATGATATTGTTTCTGGCAGGGTTCGTTCCGTTTTTCGGAATGGTAGGCCAGGCGGAAACGATTGATACCTTTTACAGCCCGGGAGGACCAAAGGGCGATAACGTGATCCTCAGAGGTTCCGGGAATAAATTATACGATAATCATCTCTACTTCGAGATTGAGAAAAACGTGCCCATCTCCAAGGCTTCGCTCAAGATCTCGACCGTAGACTCTCACATTGGCCCGTGGATCGACGATCCGGGTGTCGACATAGGTGTCGACGGCAAGAACGACTGGGAGTTCTCCGGTGTCGGCTACGGGGATTTCGGAAGGTTGGAGACCTACTCGGATGATACCACTAAGAAAACGGCAAAGTTCGGCAGCGCCGGTCAGACTACGGTCGGAAACATCTATATTCCGGAAGGGAGCGATATATCCTCTGCCCAGATGGAGATCAGGGGCAGGTTCGTTCCGGATATTCCGGGTTCCGAAGAGCTCGCCAAGGGCGGATCGATATCACAATCACCGAGGTATATCAAGTTCGGCGATCTGGATGGCGATGATCTCAACGACAGCGTGGTCGCGACAAACCGACCGGGCAGCATATACATCTATCTTCAGGATTCGGATGGTGAATTCACCAGCTCTTCCCTGAGCTCGATCTCCTCGGTATATGATTACGAGATAATGGACATGGACGAGGACGGGGATAACGATCTGGTATATGCCACATCTTCATCGATCAGCTGGATAGCAAATGACGGGACGGGATCGTTCTCCGGCATAACCACCATCAGCAGTTCGGTTTCCCCGTATCTTGTAACCAAAGGGGATATGGACGATGACGGAGAGGATGAGATCATATTTGCAGTGAGGTACTTCAGATATTCTCAGACGAACCTTTACATGGTCAAGAGGTCCTCCGGGTCCACTTTCAAACTCTGGCCAATTTTCACCGCAGGTTCTTCCTACTCCTCTTCCAATATAATGTTCCTTAAGATCGGGGACTGGAACAACAATGATTACCCAGATGTATACGGGGCATTCAGTGACAGAAGTGTAAGGATATTCGAGAATCCCTCATACAGCTGGTATTATGACGATACATCCAATATCTCTTCAAAGAGCAGCTGGACAGAGAGATCCGTGGTCTCGTCCTCATATTCCATAAGCGGATTCGATGTGGGAGATGTTGACGGTGACGGCAGCGCTGATGTCGTCATAGCACCGTCGGTCTATTACGGCGGCAACATATATTATTACAGGAACAGGGGGACGTCCTCCTGGTCGAGGTACGATACCAATCCGCTTTACATATATCAACCCAGGACGGTAGCACTACTAGATGTAAATCTGGACGGGAAGCTTGATATTCTCTATTCCACCGGTTCCTATTACTACAATTCAAGGATCGGATGGCTGAAGGCTCCGTCGAACCCGAATCAGAACAGATGGACCAATACTGATCTGATGACGGGTCATTCCAACATGGCAGATGAAGCATTTGCCGCGGATATAAATTCGGACGGGAAGACGGACGGAGGTTTCTTCTTCTATTCGAGCAGGCAGATCGTATCATATCTTAGCGACGGCTCCAAACTCAATCCGAACTATATAGAGGATGGGGGTCTGGTTGGTCTTCGTGATCTCGTCGAGGTGGATTTTGACGAAGATGGGGATGACGATCTGCTCGTCACCGCATACACCAGCGGAACCGTGGGATGGTTTGAAAATGACGGCAGTCCCTTTGATGGAACATGGCAGTTCCACAGGCTGAACAGCGGAATGATAGCCGGAGCGAATGAGGTTGATTACGGTGATATCGACGGAGACGGGGATATCGATGTGGCCGTGACATCGTATGATTCGCACTCTGTGTATTGGCTGGAGAATCCCGGGGATCCCGAGGAGATTTTCGATACGTATTACGTTGGAAGGATCTACTACGCTTACGGGATCGGAGTCGAGGATTTCGATCATGACGGTCGGGATGACATTGTTGCATCCACCGGTTACTATTACACCGACGGGATAGTCCTGTTCATGTCATCGAACCCGACGGTTTCCTGGTCGAGATATGTTATCGGACCGAGCGTAAGCTACTGCGGCGTTATCAACATTACAGATATGAATTACGACGGACATGCGGATATTCTCGTTCCGGTTGGCGGATACGGCGGAAGCGTCAATCTTTACAGGAATCCGCTATATGGAAATCCGAACGCGAACATACGATCCGCATGGACATCCATATCGGTCGCCGGAGGCCTATTCTATCCGCATGAGGCCCGTCCGATCGATATTAACAACGACGGCAGTCTTGACGTCGTCGTGAATTCCAATTACGGCACATACAATGTTGTTTGGGCTGAGGCACCTTCAAATCCCAATTCCACCACTGGATGGACCTCCTACGGAATGATACAGAATAAAATCAGCTATCCTTGGGGTATAAACGTGGCCGATATTGACAAGGACGGATTTGCCGATGTCTTTGTCACTTCGCATTACTATTGGGGATATTATAACTACGGAAGGGGCATATATTGGCTCGAAGAGCCGGATGACCCATACGGAACGTGGGAACTCCACTCTCTGGATACCTCCACCCGGGAGACCTGGGGTATTGCTATCGAAGAAAACGACGACGATGGCATAGAGGAGATATATTTCCTGGGTAGCTACGATAATCAGCTTATGGTTTCGAGGCCGGAGCTCGATTTCCCTTCCAATGTCGGGATCGATATAAACACTGACGGGATCAACGAATGGACCCATACCGGCATGCTCAGGGGCATCAAGGAAGTGGACATGACCGATGAGCTGGGAGATATCGTTGATCGGGGTAGTGTATCGATAACGGACGAATGGGGCAACAGGATCATATCTCTGCCGATAACATTCAAGTCCTCCTCGAACGGCAAGGTTACGGGATACGATATCGAGATCAGATACAGCGTAACGATCGATATAGATAACAGGGGGAAGATCAAGGAGGTAATCGATCGGATAATCCCCGATTACACGGAGGAATACGGATCAAAAACGAGGGTATACATCGGTTTCAACGGCAAGATCTACGACGAGATGGAGGCCGCGGCGCGTTTATGGGATCTTAACGTCCAGTATAATTCCCCTCCTAAATTGATCAAACCACTTCCGGAGGTAATCAAAGTCAATGAGGACGATATCAGGAGAAATGCAATTGATCTCGCCCAGTATTTCAGGGACGATTACGATCCACCGAACTTGTTGACATATAAAGCCGAGACCGTCGGATCGAATGCAGACAAGATAAACGTGATGGTTCAGAACGGAGCGAACGTCACACTGGACTCCGAGGTTACCGACAATTTCGACGGCGAGGTCAAGGTAAAATTCATAGTCACGGATAATGGAGGTCCGAACGGACTGAACCCGAGGAGCTATGTGACCGATCCTATTATAGTGGATGTCATACCCCAACCCGATCCACCGGAAGAGAGCAACGGTACGCTTCCGGAGAGGGTGGTCGGTCTCGAGGGCCAGGAAGTGGCTGTACTGGATCTCTCCAAGATGTACCTGTTTACCGATCCCGACGATCCATACGGATATTCCATAGGATATCTGCCTGTTTTGGATCCGGCGGAGAACTACCCGGATCCGAGGATATCGAAGGATCCGACGAAATCGGCTGTCAAGGCAAGGGTTTCAAGGAACATTCTCTACATTTCCGCCGAGGACGACTGGTATGGGGAGAACATACCGCTTAGGATCTACGGGTATGATGACGGGGAACCCGATCTGTCAACTGATCCTTACAAGGATACCTATATCGACATAGAGAACGTTAACGACGGACCGAGTTGGGGTAAGATACCCACTATCGAGATGAACGAGGATGTCGCTGTTGAAAAGGCCCTCGATTTCGTGAAGTATTCATCGGACATGGATGACTCGCCACTCTCTCTGAAATACACTATCCTGGGATGGACCAACTCGACATTTGTCACGATCCGCCTGAATCAGGATGATAGGAGCAAGATCGATATTATACCCAAGGTAGAGAACTGGCACGGCCAGTCGACGGTAACGGTGGAGGTCTCTGACGGAGAGTTCACGGATGTTACAACCTTCCTCGTGCGAATAAATTCCGTCAACGATCTGCCGACGATAACTGTGGCCAATCCGATCGAAGGGCAGAGAAAGGAGGCCGGTGAGATTTCTGTGATCGGTTCTTCATTCGATCAGGAGGGTATAATATACGTTGAGGTGATCTTCGAGGGAATCTCATATGAGGCCAGGGGTACAGCCAAGTGGGGTATCACCTTGGTCACCACCCGAGATTACGACAAGGTGGCACATGATGTTCCCATACAGGTGAAGGCATACGACACCGACGGGGCCTTCGCAACAGCCTATGTCAACATCACGATCGAACCCAAACCCGTGATCCCGGATTTCGATCTTGATGACGACGGCTATCCTGATGCCATTGACGACTTCGACACGGATCCGTCCGAGTGGATCGACACTGACGGAGACGGTGTTGGAGATAGATCCGATGCGTTCCCCGAGAATCCCACCTGGAGATACGATTCCGATAAGGATGGAATAGCGGATATTGCCGACGAGTGGCCGTTTGATCCCGATAACGAGGGACCCGGTACTGACGATCAAAACAATGTATCATCCGGATCAAAGAAGAGCTATGTGGTTCCGATCCTGCTGTGGATACTGGCTTTGATGGTCCTGGTCCTGCTGGGATTGGTTGGATATGCCCTGTTCAACAAGAACAAAGCTGCCAAGGATCCCCGAATGTCGGCAAAATATTACAACAACATGGAGAAACGGCGTGAAAAGATGTACAAGATACTCGGCCGCGCCCACCTGGAGAAGCTTCTGACGAAATCCCAGATGAAGAATGTCAATATTTCCGGAGGAAAGACAGCAAAACCAATGGCAACAATGGCACCTGCTCCGGTTCCCCCCATGGTCCCGGCAATGGCACCTGCAATGCATAGACAACCCCTACCCCCGTATTCCGGCCGGGTTCATCCACAGCCGGTTTCCGGCATGCAGCAGCATGTCATGAACAGATCCCCCATGAGAAGGTGAAATTAGACTGTGGTCCGGTCCTCAATACCGGACCGCATTCCATCACCGGATCATCTCATCTGTTTACATAAAATCCTCCGGATAGGTGGTTATTTGAGATATTTCGAAAATTTGTATTTCAAATAGAAGTAACGTCCTTGGACGATCTGATAAAAATCATTCATTTCTCACAGCCTGTTCGTATGAAATCACTAATAGCAGTACCGTACTGCTATCTCCGAAATTTTATAAAAGAGGAAAAGGTGTTCTCATATAACTTTTATATACATTCGGACCATTTTGCAACAGATATCCCGCATACTGGATTCGGTATACATCCGATACCATTCCCAGGAGGAACGGTCATGAAAAGGAAAATGGCTCTTATACTGAGCGCAATAATGACATTTGGATTTTTTTTAACTGTTTTTGCAGTAGACATTCAGGCAGAGAAGACGGACAATCTCTACGATAACTCGAACATACCGGTTAAAGGCGGTGTGATATCAATACCGGACGGAGGCGGTATTGACACCTCGTATTACATCCGCCTGAACAGGGATGTACCGATATCATATGCTGCAATGAATATTTCTACCTACGACGCTGCGACCGGGACCTCCCTAAGGGAACCCTTCATCGATTTCGGGGTCGACGGAAAAATCGACTGGAAATATTCCGGAACGGGCAAGGGCGATTTCGGGGAGCAGACGTTTCTATCCGACGGGAGAACTAAACTGACCATGGATTTCGGATCCAGCGGAGGGATAAACGCCCAGAACAGCATTCTTATCCCCGAGGGGGCCGATATAGCCAGCGCACAGGTTGATATGAGAGGGAGGTTCATTCCTGATTCCTCGCTCAGCCAGTATATAATTGCGGAGGATCCCTCGAGCGTATCTATGGCCGGATATGCCATGGAGCACGGTGACATCGACGGTGATGGGGATGACGACATTGTCGTCTCAGATACCAGGAACAGCAGGATAATCTGGTTCGAGAATCCCGACGATATCACTGCTGAAGATTGGAATTACACCGTGATCGGAACATCCGTTTCAAACTGCTATTCCCTTGATGTGGGCGATATGGACGATGACGGAGATCTGGACGTCGTCGCCACTTCATACAGCTACGGGAGAATGTATTATTACGAAAACTCCAAATCCGGGAGTTCATGGAGCCGGACGCAGCTTTCCACATACTTCAGGTACGCCGGCCGGATAAGGATTGCCGACATCAACCAGGACGGAAATCCCGATATCGTAGTAGCCCCCTATTACAAATATTACAGCGGTCTCTATCTATACTGGTTCCAGGCCCCCTCGGATCCGTCATCGACAACGTACTGGACCGGACGATCCCTAGGAAATGCACCCTACACCTACTGCTATCCATACCTGGCGATGGACGTTGGTGATTTCAACAACGACGGTTATCCGGATGTTGCGATCGGAGCATATTATTATTACAGCGCCAACCGCGTATGGGTCTACCTCAATCCCAAGAGCACCTCGAGCTCCTGGTCGAGCTATACAGTTGACAGTTCGAGCAATACCCCGTTCACCCTGTCCGTTGGCGAATATACGGGTGATTCCTATGATGATATCGTCGTGGGGACTCTCGGATCTGATGATATTACAATATATCGCAACGGCGGAACGGGGACTTCTTGGTCGGAGCACAGGGTTGCCAGTTTCACAGACCCGCGGGGATTGAGATCCGTCGACGTGAACGGAGACAGCAAAACGGATATAATCGCCGGGGGAGGAACCCCATACTATCTCAGGGTATATATTCAGGGATCGTCCTGGACCTCATGGTCCACGAAAACCATTGCATCCGACATCATGAATCCGCAGGCGTTCTCTGTCTATGATATCGATGACGACGATGACAATGATATGATTGTAACCGGGCATTCCGGATCCCAGCTGGTGATCTACGAGAATACCAACGAGGCAGTCCCGAGCTTCACCAGCAGATGGCTGGAGGACGGAGGGGTCAAGGACATCAGGTCGGTGGATTACACCGATATTGACAAGGATGGCGACACCGACATGCTCATAAGCGGCTACGGAACAGGATTCGTAGGCTGGTGGGAGAATGATTATACCGGTGACAATTCGGACGGCAATCCGTTCGATACACCCGGCAAGCTCCACAGGGTCGGTGGAATAGCCAGCCCGATAAAGGCAATGTGGGGCGATATCGATGCGGACGGAGACATGGATGCGGCCGCAGTGAGCTACAGCGGAGGCGTCTCCTGGTTCGAGAACCCCGGCAACCCGAAGAATCCCTGGACCACGCATTGGGTAAACAACGGATACGGATCAGTTGTCTCTTTCTTCGTCGGAGACTGCACAGGTGACGGCCGGGCCGATATCCTCACATCAAGCGCAGGGGGATGGAGCGGTGGCGGCAGGATCCGGCTTTTCATGGCACCGGCGGATCCGACTTCACAGAGCTGGTCATACACGGACATCGCAACCGGATTGAGCTATCATGCCAACATCTGGGGTGATGATATGGACCTGGACGGCGACCTCGATATTCTTGCCGTGGGCGGTCAGTGGGGGAGCGGTGGAGTAACATATTACAGGAATCCCGGCGGATCGAATCCCTCCGGAACATGGGCCGGTGTAACCGTAGCTGGCGGCCTCTATTATCCGAATGATGTGAAGACCATTGATATCGACGATGACGGCTATCCCGATGTCGTCACCACCGAACGTTATTATTATTACTACAAATGCTACGTCAGATGGTATCAGAATCCCGGCGGCAGTTCCGGTACCGGGGGATGGAAGGGTTATGTAATCTCAAAGACAGATTACAACTGGAATCTGGCGGTTGGAGATATCGGCAACGACGGGTATGCCGATGTCATATTCAGCAGAGGCAGTTATTCCTATCCCACCACCATATACTGGATGGAGGAGCCGGATGATTATGACGATATTTGGATTTCGCATAATCTTGGCGGTCATACCAGGACCTGGGGTCTTGGTGTCGCGGATATCAACAATGACGGTCTGGACGATATAATGTCCAGCTCTCAGTCACTTGACGAGGTGAAGGTCTACAGGATGGAGGTCACCTATCCGCAGAACGTAGAACTGGATGTCGGAGCTGACGAGATCGTGGCGGATTGGTCGTACGACGGAGAGATGACTGATCAATATACCGCATCGATAACCGGTGCCCTTCAGGATGTTGTGGACAACCTTCCGCAATCCGTTACCAGGTTCGAGGATTCTTACGGGACGCCAATGCTTTCCATACCCCTCGAGGTTCATTCGGATACGCTTGGGAAGGTAGCGGTTGAGAATATTCACATCGTATACGACGTCTCCGTGAGAGTCAAAGAGGATGGAAAAGGAGGACATCTCAAGGATGTTTTCGACAGGCTTGTTCCGGACTACCAGGACTCGGGTGAAACAACCACCAGGGTATACATCGGTATCGGAGCATCATCCGGAGGGGCGGCCTACATCAACGACGTTGATGTCCAGTTCAATGCAAAACCCAGAATGGTCGATAAGCTCCCCGAGATATGGGTCAACGAGGATGAAAAGAGGACTTTCAGCTTCGATCTCACTAATTTCTTCAAAGACGATTACACGGATTCCAAGGATCTGAAGTTCAACATAATGCTGAGGGGTCCGATGTCCGATCGGGTGGATGCATACATCATCAACAACAGATTGACGGTCGATGCCGAGATATCTCCCAACTTCTATACCCGGAATTCGATACCCCCGGAGATCCAGGGGATCATATCGGTTACGGACGATGGAGGTCCGGGTGATGTGGAGGTCAGAACATACTACACGGACCCATTCGAAATATCCGTACGTCCGATGAATGACGTGCCAATACGTACGGAGGAAACACTTCCCGATATGACAGCCTACGAGGGATCTGCGACACTTATGGAGGATCTGGATGATTACACGCTCTTCGAGGATGTGGACGGGGACAGTCTTACGTACCACCTTGAAGCCCGTGTAGCCGACCTCGAGAATTATGATCATGCCAGGGACAATTTCCGCATATACGTAAACAGCGACAACGTGCTGATAGCATCTCTCAGCGAGGATTCGGACTGGGTCGGTGAGGTGACAGTAGACCTGTATGCCACCGACCAGGCCCAACTGACGGGAAACGATCCATCCCTTGATTTCAAGGTCAATGTCCTGAATATCAACGACGGACCCAGTTGGGATTATATCGGTTCATTTGAGATAAACGAGGACACTGCCGGACCGAACCTCGTGGAATTGACTCAGCATGTGGTCGATATAGACAATTCCCGAAGGGATTTCGAGATCCAGGTCCTGTCCTATACCAATAGATCATTTTCCACCATAACGGCCGACAGGACGAATGATGGAATGGTCTATCTGAACTATCTGCCAAAGGTCGAGAACTGGAACGGCCATACGACGGTAACCCTTCGGGTCAGCGACGGGGAGTATTCCGACGAGACAACCGTGGATATCGAGATCCTTCCTGTTAACGATCCACCGAGCATCAGCATACTGGAACCGTACGAGGACGGTTACATAGACGGAGGGGAGAGTTTCTCCGTTGTTGGTGATGCATATGACATCGAGGAGATAGAGTGGGTCGATGTCTTCTGGGAAGGAGAATGGAAGAGGGCCCTTGGAACGAACACATGGGGAATAACCCTGCTTTCACCCAGGCTCGATGAGAAGACCATAGGATATCCGATCGAGGCGAGGGTTTTCGACGGATACGAGTTCAGCTACGCAAAGGTGAACGTGACCATCATGAAATATATCGAACCCACCGATCCTGATTGGGATGATGACGGCGTACCGAACATCATGGACGACTTCCCCGAGGATCCAAGCGAATGGGTTGATTCCGACGGCGATGAGGTGGGTGACAATTCCGACGCTTTCCCCAATGATGTTCAGTGGCAGTATGATTTCGACAAGGACGGATTTGCCAATCGGGCAGATACCCATGATTGGGATCCGCAGCTTTGGGATGACAAGAACGATAACGGGATAAACGACTTCGACGAGGGCAAGGTGCGGATCTCCGGAGGAGACGAGGAGGAGGAGGGGAAGAACTATATCATCCCCATCCTTCTTTGGCTCATCGCATTCCTGGTCCTGATCTTCATGGGCCTGGTGATCTACGGTTTCGTCAGGAAGAATTCAGCATCCAAGGATCCCGTCAAGAGTGCGAGATATGCCGCGGCTCAGCAGAGAAGGCGGGAGAAGGTCCACGACCTTCTGGAGAAACTTCCGATGGCCCATGCCGCATCCAGGATGGATAAAATTGCTGGAGGCAAATCGGGAGCACCGTCCCCTGTGGCCGGAGCGGCCCCGTTGTCAGCTCCGATGCCTACGATGGGTCGCGTTTCACCGGCTCTCTCTCCGGCAGGAATCAGACCCGGAATGGCTCTTCCGCCTGCGGGAAGACCTCCTGTCAGTCCTGTTCAGGCCCAGCAGGTCCGGCCTATGCCTCCTCTGAACCGCTGAACGGAATAAATGCACCGCCCCGTATCGGGGCGGTTTTTTTTCTTGCTTTTCAATTTTCTATCTTGATCCGCCACAATAAAATAAGTGTTAGGCATATCGGAAAACCGGCCCAAGCTGTTGTGGGATAAAGGGGTGTTTGTTAGATGTTGTTGGATGATCTGGTATCCTGTGGTGCCGTCAGATTCGGGGATTTCACTCTGACCTCCGGCAAGAAGAGCCGATATTATGTGGATATCAAGAAAGCCAGTGTCAATCCCGATGTGCTGAGGGAGATCACGAGGCTTTTCGGAGAGATCGGGGTGGAATGCGACAGGGTGGCGGGAGTGGAACTTGGAGCGGTTCCGCTCATAGTATCATACTCTCTTCAGAAGGGGATCCCGTTCGTGATTATCAGGAAAGGAGATAGAAAACACGGAACGAAAAAGAAGTACGAGGGGGAGATGATCGAGGGGGACAGGATACTGCTCCTCGAGGATGTGGTTACCAGCGGCGGATCGGTCATAAAAGCAATAGATATCATAGAGGAAGCAGGGGCTTCGGTCGAAGCGGTTATTGCGGTGGTGGATAGAGAGGAAGGAGGGACCGACCTGATAGGACAGAGGGCTGCATTCCATTCTCTTGTTAAGGCAAAGGACCTTCTTTCGGGAGCGGATGGAAAATAGAGGGGGCATGATCGATGAAGGTTCTTGTGATTGGAGGAGGAGGACGCGAGCACACACTGGCCTGGAAGTTGAAGAGAAGCAGGTTCGTTAAGAGGGTTTACTGCGCGCCGGGAAATGCGGGTATTGATTCGGTTGCGACCTGTGTTCCCATAAAAGCTGATGATATTGACGGACTCCTGGATTTTTCTAAAGAGAATGATATCGATCTTACGGTTGTCGGTCCGGAAGCGCCACTTGCGATGGGTATAGTAGACCGGTTCGAGGAGCAGGGATTGAAGATCTTCGGACCTAGCAGGAGCGCAGCGAGATTGGAGAGTTCGAAGGCCTTCTCAAAGAACATCATGGAGAAGTACGGTGTTCCAACCGCCTCCTTCGAGGTGTTCGACGATCCCGAGGATGCGAAGAGGTATATATTGGAGATCGGGGGGCCCCTTGTGATCAAGGCGGATGGTCTGGCTGCCGGTAAAGGTGCGATCCCCTGCGATGACGAGGTCGAGGCGCTCAAAGCCGTGGATACGATATCATCCAAGTTCGGCGAAGCCGGAAAAAGGATCCTCGTCGAAGAGTACCTGGAGGGCGAGGAAGCATCCGTCCTGGCTTTCTGCGACGGCAGAAACGTCATCCCCCTTGAATCAGCTCAGGATCACAAGCGTGCATTTGATGACGATCAGGGTCCGAACACGGGAGGGATGGGGGCATATTCCCCCGCACCCGTGATAACCGAGGACCTATCGACGAGGATCTACGATGAGATACTGGTCCCGACCGTAAAGGGCATGGAAAAGGAGGGATGTCCATACAAGGGTATACTCTATGCAGGTCTGATGATAACGGAGGACGGTCCGAAGGTCATCGAATACAACTGCAGGTTCGGGGATCCCGAAGCCCAGGTCGTCATACCCAGGCTCGTAACCGATATCATGAGGCCGATACTGGCCTGTCTGGAAGGGAACCTCGACAAGATCAATCTGAGATGGAGCAGAAATGCCGCTGTTTGCGTTGTGCTCGCATCGGGCGGGTATCCCGGATCATATGAGAAGGGAAAACCCATCACCGGTATAGGCAAAGCGGAGGAAATGGAGAATCTGATCGTATTCCATGCCGGCACGAAAAGGGACGACAACGGGGAGATCCTCACCAACGGAGGCAGGGTGCTGGGTGTTACCGCCATGGATGTATCCATCAGCGACACCATCAGGAAGGCATACAAGGCCGTCAGGAAGATCAAGTTCGACGAGGTGCATTACCGAAGGGATATCGGTAAAAAGGCCGCCTACCATCTGGACTGCATATGATCTGCCGCCGTTGATTTACCCCGATCAGTTTTGAGGCGGTTGAGGTGGTTTTGGCGGAGGTACGGCCGCTGGTTGGTAATATTGATCCTGCTGTAATTCCTGATCGGGAGCCTGTGGTTGGTCCAGAGTTGGTTCCTGGACCTCTGGCGGGGCCGACGGGGGAGTTGCTGAATCGGTTCCCTCGGGAACCGGTGGTTCGTTCGTATCAGGTTCCTGCGGTACTGCGTCATCATCCGGTATCTCCGCTTCTTCCGGAGGCTCCATGTCCCCCTCCGGTTGCATCGTTCCGCTTTCGAGCGCAGGTTCCAACGTATTATCGGTAATACCGGCAATTTCCGCTTCCGATGCTTCCGATGCCTCCCCTGATGTTTCTTCTTCCTGGGGTTCAACCGATCCCTTTTTCCTTGAGAGAAGAATAAGGACAAGCACGATTACGATAAGCGCCAGTATGGCCAAAGGACCGATGATCAGCCAGATCAGGTTCATGTCATCATCATCCTCTTCACCATCTTCCTCTATGTCTATCAGGGATTCTATCTCGACCTTTACATCCTGGCTCCTTATCAGCATCCCGTCCTGATCCTCGACCCATACGTAATATGTGAAATGGGTATACTTGTCGATATCGATCCCGACCACAGGCGCCTTGTACAAGTTTGGCCCCCCATCGTCCTTCACGAGGACCAGCTCCACCGGAACACCGCAGATTCCGGTATCCTCCAGACAGGGAAGGACCCTTCCGTGGACCGAGGCTCCGTCCGGAACACCTGTTAAATTCGCCGTGAAGTATATGTTCTGACCAACTCCCATAAGTTGGTAATCGAGTATCTCGAGGGGTTCGCTTGTATTATCATCCGATGGGGATGCCGTAATTGCGACGGTATTGGCAAACAGTTTGGGACCCGCTCGGATCCTGATCTTGAAGGAGAAGGTCCCGGACAGGTTTTCCGGTATGTCGACATCGAAGGTGAAATTGGCATGATATCTCACCCTGCCCGCCCCGGTAACCTCAATATCCGCTTCGTCTTCATCGAAGGTATATGATGTCCAGTTCAGGTCAACGGATCCACCATCTATTCCGGTTACGGAGATGCCCGGGATCTCCTTGTCAAGGGATACGTCAAAGTCGATGGGATCGAAATCGGATTCCTGGAATTCGAAGTGATCGATGGTTATATTGAATCCGCCGTTTCCGGGGGTGTCGATCTTCAACCATGTTGAGGCCTTTGCAAGGTAAACACCCGGGTCCATGTGGGTTTTGTACGATGCTGACTGTAGGACATTTCCGTCATCCCCGTAATACACGGCTACCAATCCCTCTCCCCGGGCAAGATCATCGATCGTTATGTTGAGCCATTCCCCCGGCTCCATGTTATCGATGAAATCCCTGTCCACCTCCCCCATGAACCTGTCCGTCATCGGTATACCCTGGTGGTTCCTCAGGTTGGAGTATTCCTCGATCCTGTACACCGTCAATGTTCCGGATATCGGATCCCTTGCAGTGCCGGGAAGCGACAGCCTCGCGGTTATATTTGAGTCGATCTCGATGAAGTCGATAACGGAGGGGGGCGTATCCCTTCTCGATGCGTTTGCCACGGCTTCGGAGATCTCATTCATCGATGTATCAGTGTCTTTCCCTCCCACGATCTCCTGGACGCCGTAGTCTATGAATACATGCGGGGTGGACGTGACCCCCCTGGCCTGGGCGGTTACGTGGGATATCTCGTCGTCCAGGGCGTATGTGATAAGTTCGAAATCCTCACCCTCATGAAGAAGACGTTCCAGTGCTTCCTCGACGAAGACGCAGGGAGCGCAGTCGCTCTGGGTGAACATCTCCACTAGTACCGTGTGCGGCTCCCAACGAGGGGGTTCTACAATGGTGTAATGATACTTCCACACGGGGAATTTGAAATTCTCCTGGAACGGGGCCATCTGATCCCATTCAGCCGTGATGACGAGAGTGAAAATCCCGGTTGAATTGGAATCGAGGTTTACCTCTCCCAGGTATCTGTTATCAGGATGTGAGAGGTTGCCCACGTGGATCTCATCTTCGTATGTGCTGTTCTCGATCGTGATATATATCGTAAGATTATTGGCAATCCCCGTTCCGGTGTTGGAAACCGCATAAGAGGCGTTTGCCGAGGCATTCCGGTAATAGATATCGGCTGATCCAGGGGGTGTTTCAAGTGGATCGTATTCGATATCGGCGGAAATTCCGATTGCCGGTCTGGGCCATGAACTTACCGACACATCCCATTCCCCTGCCGCGGTAAACCCGAAATCACCCTCGGTAATCATCAGATCGAGAACGAAATCTCCCTCATCGCCGAAGAACATGCCCACCGAGAAGTTGCCGTTCTCATCGATATCCGTCAAGTTGTAAAATGATGTATCCCGGATGGATAGATTGACCTCCGCGCTCTGAATGTCGAAGGTATCGAGGTCGTATTCCAGGTGCCCTGATACCTCTGCAGTCTGATTGGGGAACAGGCTGATAAGCGATCCGTTATCCGGGGACAGATCGGTCAGCAGGAGCTCAGTTGGGACCGCTCCGAAGGTGATCGAGAACTCCTTGTAGGTTGTCCTACCTCCGTCGTACTCGATGTCTATATGGAAATCGGCGGTATCGTTCGGGAACTCGGTTTCATCGTAATCGAAGTAAAACTGCATGCCGGTACCGTCATCGGCCATGGGCTTGTTTTCAGAGCAGGTCCCCGCTCCCCGCAGGCAGTAGCTTATGTTCGCAACCTCCAGAGTTTTATTGGATGTGAGAGAGATGTTCAGAGCATCCCCAACAACGGGATCCGTCGGAGTCCAGTTAACAGTCAGATTGATATCCGAAGCTCCGTCTACCGAAACGGTGTTCAACAACGGGACCGCGGATACCACAAATAGTGTTGCAATGATCAGAAGTGAAGATCTGTTCAAGATATCACCCTACCGTGTGTTATCTTGGATCAGACATCATCTGTTTAAACTTAACCCTTTGCGTTCAGACAAACATATTCATTTCAATCGAAAATGGACTATAGAGCAGAGATCATAATAATTTGTTCTGTACAAAAAAAAAGCCCCGGCAGATCCGCCGGGGCATATGCGGGATGGGTATTGGATCACTCAATACCGTCGTTATCAGTATCCGGGTAGTGTCCGTCCGTTGAGTCGCCGGATCCCATCTCGACTCCGTCGATGAGCATGTCGTCGTCGGTGTCCCAGTCGTTGG
>JBLIRG010000052.1:0-22109 GCA_049472195.1 Thermoplasmatota archaeon | reverse complement strand
GAAAACATTTATGTCGCAGGTGATGACAGCATATTGATATTTACTCGTGAAGGGCATATCCTGTCCGCTTTTCCCACAGGGCAAACTGCCCATTGCCTCGATGTCTACCGTAACGGCGATCTCTATCTCGGTATCGCCCTCTTTAATCTTGATACGGTAAATTCTATCTGCCAATGAAATCACCGGTTTACCATATATATTATTAATATAAATAGATTTATTATTTTTCAAGATAAAATAGCAGGAATATTACACATATATTTTAATATTCAGTATAATATGAAATCGCTGCCAGGGGAAAATTACCTGGAATAATTATTGAATCACATGTCAATTTCCTGCAATCCGAGGAAATGCAATTTTTTCTGTTATATTGAATCTGAATGAAAAAATCGTTACAGGATGGCCGGAAATCATCGTCCCGTGGTGAACCTGAGTTTTTCCAAACCGGACTTAATTCTTGAATTCGATTTCTTGACGAACACCGCATCATACGGGCACAATTCATGACAGCAGTAGCACCGGATGCATTTCGAATAATCGATAACGGCCTTTTCGGACCTCATCTCGATTGCGAATCCCGCACAGTTTTCCTTGCAGATCCCGCATCCCTCGCACCTTTCCGTATCAATTCTCGGTTTTCTGGTCATGAAGTTCATGATCAACCTGCGGATCGCCCTGGGCGGTTTCCTTGCCAATCTCATCCCCGATGCCTGAGTGAAATCCTTGTCCAGACGGAAATCCGAGGCGTTTCCGGTTATCGTTATATCCTTTTGAAGATCGATCGAACCCATATCCCTGGAAGCGATCATTATGGGGATCGTGGCAGGATCGAGGCCTACCATCCTGCAGACAGTCAGATCCAGCTTGTGATTGTCCGTTCCCGAGAGAATGATCCCGATCCTCCTGGGATTGCCGTGAGACGGCCCATCGCCGTCCATTCCAACGATGCCGTCTATAATGTAAAGATCCGGTTTCACGAGATCATTGAGATCGAGCAGCATCCTGGAAAAATCATAGGTGTCGGGAAATCTCGTATGGTATCCGACCTTGTCGAGTCCCGGGACGGCTCCGAACATGATCTTCGAGCAGCAGGTCAGGCCCGTTAACATGTGCGTTTTTATTTTGGGTGCGGCTATGATCATATCCGCCTCATCGATATAATCGCAGATAGTGAACCTCTTTACCAGTTTTCCTGTGGGATGCCGGGCTTCGTGGGATGTGGTCCCGTAGTTCAGACTGGATCCGGTCCTCTCAGCCACATCGGCCATGCCGGATTTCGTGTAGGCCTTCTTCAGGGTGGCTTCGTTGAAAGGGCCGCCGGGAGAATCGGCGATGATGCATTCCGCTCCTCTCTCCTGCAGCTCCCGGATCAACGCTTCAACGAGGATCGGATGAGTGGTGACCGCACTCTGGGGATCGCTGGCAGATAGAAGATTGATCTTTATCAGCACCTTCTTTCCCCCGATATCCCTGAATTTGTCGTGAATTGAAAGGTGCTCCGAGATCCTTTCCCTGACCATTGAGAGATCGTATTCGGCGCATCTAGTTGCGTGGACATCGCTTGTCATTTTGATTCTCCGGAAGGATCGCTCCTGATTTTTTCTCCTTTCAACATGTGAATCCGTTTTATCACTTTTGGTAAATGTGGCAAATGATGAAAATGGTCAAATATCCACATCTTTCATCACAAGTTTTATAGATGTCTCCGTATTCCACCTATAAAAAGTCCGGAGAGTTCACTGCAGTCATACGGGAATTCGCCGGGAAATGAGACATGATTGTCTCATTTCATTCGCCAACCATGTATGGGCCCGTGGGTTAGCTTGGTATACCAATTCCGCTTCCCCGAAGCGTCATAGCATGAGAAGTATGAAACCCCCTTCCTCCCGATGGAGGATGGTTGAATACTGAGCTATCCGTGGACCCTTAAGAGACATGATTGTCTCATTTCATTCGCCAACCATGTATGGGCCCGTGGGTTAGCTTGGTATACTTGTGCGTTCGGGACGCATAGACTCCGGTTCAAATCCGGGCGGGCCCACCATCGTTTCATGATCTATGATTTCTCGTAGACAACGATGTATGATGCTCCCGTGTCATGGTTATCCTTTCGATTCTGAAGGTAATTTTCGATCTTGTAACCCAGTCCCGACAGGATCAGCAGCCTGATAAGAATCGATCGGGGCGGGATCATGTGCCCGCAGGAGGTCGAATGGACCTTGGTCAATCCCAATCCCTCGGAAGTGATCTTCTCGATATCCGATGGTGAGAAAATGGTATGCCTGAGGGAATGCCATTCGGATGAATCGATCTCCACATCGTCGATATCGGTCAGATCATTCCGCGCCATCTCTTTCTTCTTCCTCTTCCAATATCCGGATTTGCCGTTCGGCATCGTGTAGATTATGTGGCCGCCCTTCTTCGTGATCCGGTGGATCTCCTCTGCCGTTCTCCTGTTGTCCGGTATGTGCTCCAGGGCCTCTGATGCCAGAACGAGGTCGAATGTATCATCTTCGAAATCGGAGCTGTTGATATCCATTATCCTGAACTGACATGAGGAATTGATGGATTCCGCCCAGCTTCTCGCTTTCTTGATCCCGTTCTCGGTGATATCTATTCCGACGACCTGGAAACCTTTCCTTTCCATGCTGAACGATTGCGCTCCCGACGAACATCCGATGTCCAGGGCTTTTCCTTTTGCATTCAAGGTTTTCAGATAATCGTCAATCGATATAATTCTCAGGAAATGATTGTATCTGGTCTCCCACCCGTCGTATTCATAGTAACGCTCCAGGTTTTTCAGAAACGAATCATCCTTCAAGATATTCCCTTGATCCATCTGAATTCTGATGTCTATCGCCGTAAGATTATTATTTCTTTTGGTGAGCCCGTAAACCGGATGGTACGAGGGCCCGATCATCTGAATTGGAGGTAGTTTTTCGTTCCCATTGCAATAGTCCGATTCAATGAATATCCCGACCCTGCCAATTCTGCCATCGTGCAGATCCCTTTTCAATATGTTTCAATTTATCGATTACTTCCTGCTTCAGTTTCATGTCATCATCATGATTGTAAGGGATACTACAATATTGATGCAACATATCATAATAAACGATATTATCATCATTATGTAATATAATCGAGATATTTCGTTAATTACCCCTATTTTGATAGTTAATCATTTTGATAAAGAGGCAGAAATGCATATAAATGCCATACCTTTCTGCTTTCCCTGACCACTCTGATATTTTTATGGATCCAGGGAGGGTAGATGCAATGGAATCGAGCAGACCGGGAATGACTGGAATGGGAGTAATACTTCCTCTGCTCGATCAACATGATACATCGGCGGCGGTCATAAAGATCGTGAATGACAGGATAGATTTCATCAACGAAAGGGTGGGGAGATTATTCAAGGAGAATGAACCTGCCGACCTCCACGGTTCGAAAGCATCCCATGTTCTGGGAGATGATCTATTCAACGATCTCCTCGAAATCCGGATGAATGAAAATATTCCCTTCGGCAGGATCGAGGATCCGGCTCTCGGATCGAAACTTGCATCCAAGATCGATGTCGATGGAATGATCACAGAATTCTACAAGGTCCCACCGGATGAGATACTGATCATTCTCCACCACGATATCGAGCATCTGGCCGGATTGTTCCACAACAATCACAACATGATAATATCAAACGTAAGGGATCTGATAATCAAGGTCGATCGCAACGGGGCGCTGATGTTCATTTCCAATTCATATTCGGATATGTTCGGGGATCACGATGAACTGCTCGGCAGTGATTTCATGCACCTGATCCACGAGGACGACCGTGAATCGGTTAACAAAGCTATGAGGAGCCTCGATGATCCACCCTTCTCCTGTACGTACGAGGAAAGGGCGATGACCAGAAAGGGGTGGAGGTGGTTTTCCTGGTCCAACCGTGCGGTTTTTTCCGAGAACGGCGACTACGACGGGTTCATTGGCGTGGGCCGTGATGTAACCGAAGAGAAATCGATGCTGGACGCCCTGCGTTCATCCGAGGAGCGGTACAGGTCCACCATTGATGCCATGAATGATGCCATTCATCTGATCGACAGGGATTACACCGTCCTTCTGGCAAACAAGCTGATGCTCAAATGGGCCAGGGAATACGGCATCGGAGAGCAGATCGTCGGATCGAACGTGTTCAACATCTTCCCGCATCTGGGAGATGATGTGAGGGCAGAGTACAACAAGGTATTCAGCTCGGGAAAATCAATGGTCACCGAGGAGATTAATTCGGTGGATGGATGGGAGATCGTCACGGAGACCAGGAAGATCCCCATAATCGAGGAGGGGGAGGTAAGGAAGATCATCACGATAATAAGGGATGTCACGGAGAAGACCAAAACGCGCGACGATCTGGTCCGCCTCAACGAGATCCTGAAGCTCATAAACAAGACGATGAGGCATGATATTAGGAACCGTTTGTTCGTCGCTTACGGGATCTGCGGACTTCTCAACGAGGGGAACAAGCTCGATCGGGAGATCATCGGAAAAGCCTACAAGGAGATCCAGCGGTCGATAGAGATCACAAAGCGCATGAACGAGCTTGAACACCTCATGACGAGCGAAAGCGAGATGATCGAGATCGATCTGAAGTCCCAGATAGAGAGCATACTTGAGGATTACGATATAGATTTCAGTATTGACGGCAGCGCGACGATAATAGCCGATGCCGCCATGGAATCCATTCTCGACAACATCATTGGAAACAGCCTCAGGCACGGATCGGCATCGAATATCGATATCAGGGTGGAGGAGGATGTTGACCGGGTCTACCTGAGAATATCCGATGACGGAAAGGGAATACCCAACGATTACAAGGATCTGATCTTCAAGGAAGGGGAGAGCTTCGGAGAGAACAAGGGGACCGGCCTCGGTCTGTTTATCGTGAAGAAGACCATGGAAAGATACGGCGGGGATGTCTGGGTGGAGGATAACGAGCCCAGGGGAACGACGTTCATCATGGTGTTTCCAAAGAGGGTCTGAAGGGATCACTCTTCGGCTTTTTTCCTCGGATCGCAATCTGTCCTGACCCTGTTCCCGTCCCCGGACCTGTCGATGTAGCAGAGCTGTCTGTCGTAGATCCTGTATTCGTGCTCGAATTCCCTGATCCCGGGAGTGGGGAGGAAGATGAACGTGTCTGGATCGGTATTGATGAATGTATGGTTCGATGTAAGATGCATCGATTTCACGGGACAGGCCTCCTCGCAGAAGGAGCAGAAACAGCATCTCCCGTAGGAAACCTCCGGCCTTTTCTTCGGCTCCCCCTCCACCTCGACCATCTCTATCGCATCGCACGGGCAGACCATGGCGCAGATACCGCAGCCGATGCATCTGTCCCAGTCGTTGACATGCATTCCCCTGTATCTGTCGGTGGGCAGGGGCTCGCCTTCGATATCCCTGTGCTGCTCATGGGGTGTCAGGATCGTGTGCGGTTTCCTTCCGAGGAATCTCAGCGCCCGAAAAGGTCTGACCGTTCTCTTAACAATATCCGACATTGTCATCACCTGTCAATATCCGGCGGACATACGTCCAGTGTTCCCGTGATCAGTGCCACGTCCGAGATCTCGAATCCCGGAAGAAGCTGCTCCAGTACATCTATTCCGTGGGTGAATGAGGGGCCTCTCACGTGAACCCGATAGGGGAATTTCCCGCCCTTGGAAACCACGTAATAGCCATACTCTCCCTTGGAACTCTCGACCCTTCCGTAAGCGTCACCCGGCGGGACGGTAAAGGCCATGGGGGGAGGGGTTTTGGCCCTGTGCGGTCCGGACGGCATCTTCTCAACGGCTTCCCTGATGATCCTGATCGATTCTCCGACCTCATACCACCTGACGAGGGCTCTTGCCATTCCGTCGCCCTCCCTGCGGGTTATGATGTCGAAATCCAGATCCTCGTAGGCCGCGTAAGGGTCGTCCCTTCTGAGATCCGCCTTGAACCCCGTCGCCCTCAGGTTCGGCCCCGTCACCCCGTGTTCGACGGCCCATCGGGATCCCATTGGTGCCAGTCCGATCAATCTCGCATCCGTCACCTTGGATTCGAAGAACAGCGAATAGTAGGAGGGAAGCTGTGACTCGATATGATCCAGGACCTTCAGGACCTTCCTGGTCCAGTTCTCCGGCATGTCCCATCTGACGCCCCCGGGCCACGTATAGATATGATATATCCTGGCTCCCGAGAGCTGCTCGAACAGATCGAGGATGTAGTCCCTCTCCCCGTTGGTCCACATAGGAAGCGTGTAGAGGCCTATGGCTCCCCCCAGACCTCCAAGACCCATGAGATGGGAGGCGATCCTCGAAAGCTCGAGCACTATCGTCCTGATATACTGGGCCCTCCTCGGGACTTCCAGCCCCATGATCTCCTCCACGGCCATCGAATATGCCGCCTCGTTGACGTCCGGATCCGGGACGCAGATCCTCGGAACCAGCGCAATGTTCTGCATCCATGTCCTGTGCTCCATCAGCTTCTCGAACGCGCGGTGCAGGTAGCCCGGGATCAGCCTGCCCCTCCTGACGATATCGCCCTCGAGTTCCAGCCTGATACCGAAATTCCCGTGAATGCCCGGATGCTGGGGCCCGAATATTATCTCGGTTGACCTGAAGTCATCCATCACTCATCACCTCCACCCTTCTTCCTTTTCGGAGGAAGCGATTTCGGATTCCTGACCTCCATCCCGTACTTGTCCTGGACGTACTCTATCGAGTCGAAGTCCTTCCTCATGGGAGGAGGCCCCTCCCAGTCCTCCAATATGAATTCGGTAAGCCGGGGATTATCCGGGAAATCCACCCCGAACATCTCGTGTATCTCCCTCTCGTAGGTTATCGCCGGCCTGAAGATGTCGTACACCGTCCCTATGGATGGATCATTCCTGTCCACCTGAATCTTGACCATTACAAGACCCCTGGTCCCGTATGACCACAGATGGTAAACCAGTTCGAACCGGTCCTCGTCGATGAGGTCCACGCACGACAGCGCCGAGAAATGGTCGAATCCGGAGCTCTTGAGCGATGTCAGGACCGGCCTGAGCCATTTCCCGTCTATCCTTATCTCGCTTCTCCTTGATGAGAGGATGGCGGTCTGGGCCATTTTCGCGGCCTTCCCCGCCGTATTGACGGCCTCCTCCATCCCGATCTTCCCCGGAATGTATACCTCCCTGTGCTCGTCCTTGATCTTTGTATGCGAGAAAGTATCCTCCGCCATCATGATCACCTCACTTGAGCACGGGCTCCTCCAGAGCCCAGTCGGGACCGCGCCTGAAGACCCTGTCCTGGTTCCTGCGGTACCATTTGTAATTCTCCTTGTACCTTCTCCATCCGTCCGCCTTGCCCGCGGTTATGAGGTCCTGCAGCTCCTCGAAAGTGTGGAATATGGCCTCGGGCCTCGGCATGCAGCCGGCAATATACAGGTCGACGGGAATGTACAGGCCAACGTCCTTGACAGTGGCGTAGGAATCCCAGTACATCCCCCCGTCTATGGTGCACGATCCGTGTCCCAGGACGTACTTGGGATCCTGCATCTGCTCGTATGATCGGACGACCCTCTTCAGGGTCTTGACCGATAGATAGCCGGTGATCAGAAGGATGTCCGCCTGCCTCGGGGTCGCCATAGGTCCGATACCGTACCTCTCCATGTCGTATCTGGATGTCATTGCAGGTGGCAGCTCGACCGCACCGCAGCCCGTGCAGTAGTACAGTATCCACATGGATCTGCTCGAAGCCCAGTCGGCCAGTTTTCGGAGGAAGCCCCTCTCCGGGAGATTGGTGACGGGTATGCCGTCCTGGTTGAGGATGCCCCCTTCCGGATTTCCCTTGCTCATTTCAGATCACCTCCAGGTTGGTAAGGACCACTAGAGCCAGCCCTATCAATGCTATCAATGTCGGTATGCCCCAGTAGAACCTGAGTGACTGGCCCATCTTCAACCTTCCGAATACAGCGTTGATGAGGACGCTGATAAGGAACATGCCGAGCGCGAGAACTAGCCAGACGATGATGTTGAGCGCGAGGGACAGCGGGTTGTCACCTGGGACCACGGCCCCGCCTCCGAGGAAGAGGTTGACGAAGAGCCCCGCCTCGATGACGATGGCCATGGCATGCCATACCATGAGCATGCCGAGGTACTTTCCGCCGAACTCCACCATGGGCCCCGACGCGATCTCCGAGGGTGCCACGGGTTGATCGAAGGGTTTCTCCCCCAGCATCGCCTGGAGAGATATGTCGGCCGCGACAGCGGACAGCGGGAGGGCAAGGATGGCCCATTTGAAACCTTCCTGCGCCTCGACGATCTCCGCCAGGGAGGCCGTCTTGAAATGGAGTATGACGGCGACGAGGACCATTGCGAAGGGCAGCTCGTATGCCATCATTAGCATCAGGCCCCTAGATACTCCTATCGCGGAGTTGGGATTGCCGGTAGCTCCGGTTCCGAGGGCCATTCCCAGGGGCGCGATGACCAGGATGTACGCCAACACTATCAGGTCTCCCTGAAAAGACAGGACCGCCTGCCCCCCGATCGGAATGAAGAGGGCGGAAACGATCACGCCCACGACCGCGAACAGCGCTCCCATGTCCTGGACCCACGAATGGGTCGTGGACTCCCGCTTCCCGAAGAGCTTGATAACGTCGATATACTGCTGGAGGACCGGAGGGCCTCTCCGCCTGTGTATTCTTGCTGTCACCTTCCTTGCGATCCCCAGGAACAGGTGTCCCGCCGTGAAAACTATAATCGGTGCGAGCACTGCCATTACCCATGTCGTAACCGACCAGGCCATCAGAACCACCCCCCGTACTGCCACAGAAGGATGCCGATCAGAATAAGCGCCCCGAATATTAGCCAGATGTATGCGGTTATATCCCCGTTGAAAACGGACCGATGAAGCCTGGCTATCTGGCTTGCGGTCCTGAAGAGCCGGTGATAGAATTTTCCTGTCCAGTTGTTGAAGTACGGCTTCAGCACCCTCTCGTACGGATAGTAGAATTTGTACGCGTAGTGGAACTTCCGATCCATTTTCGGGATCGGCTCCTCTCCCGATGTGAATGTATCCCTGAGGTTGATCTTCCTGCCAAGGGGCCGTGAGAAGAACAGGATCGCCGCGACCAGGAATCCCACTCCGACGGAAAGCATCACAACGAGGCCGGAATAGGTTCCGACGCCGCTCCCGAGTTCGATCGCGGAATAGGAGGGAGCGGACATGCCGATATCCTCCATGGCCTTCTCGATGAGGATCATGGGAAGGCCGGGAGCGAACCCGATCATTATCAGGATCGCCGTCAGTATGCCCATCGGTATGAGCATGGTAACCGGGGCTTCCCTGATATCCCTGAACTCGTCTCGCAGCTGTCCCATGAATCCTCCCTGAAGGATCCTGAAGGAGTAGAGGAATGCCGCCACCGAGGCGATGAACAGGATGGGTACGAGAACCCCGATCCCCTTGTCGAGGGCGGATTCGTAGATCAGCCATTTGGACGCAAGGCCGGATGTGATGGGAATTGCCGCCGCTGCGAATATCCCGACAAGGAACATGAAGAAAGTGGCCGGCATGACATGGATCATGCCCCCTAGTCTCGAGAGGCGGCTCTCGCCGGTCCTGTAGATGACGGCCCCGATTCCCATGAACAGGAGCGCCTTGAACACGGTATGGTTCAGGACATGGTAGAGCGCGCCGGCGATACCGAGGGAACTGCCGATCCCGATACCCACGAAGATATATCCCAGCTGGGACACGGAAGAGTATGCGAGGAGCTTCTTTGCATCGTCCTGGAACATTGCCATGACTCCGCCCACAAGGGCGGTCAAAGCCCCCAGTATGGCGATGAGAAGCCCAAGGCCCGTCAACCCATTCCAGGCGCCGAACGCGGTCAGCACACCGATCCCGACGAACACGTCAACGGTTATGATCACGCCGTAGATGCCGGCTTTGGACAATCCGCCGGAGAAGAAGGCCGTGAACGGATCGGGGGTATGGGCATACGCACCGGGGGCCCACACGTGGAACGGGAACATCGCAGCCTTGGTGCCGAACCCGACAAGCCCTAGTACCAATACGAGGACCTGGAACGGCCGGCCGCCTGCTGCAACCGCCCTGGCGAAATTGTCGAAGCCCACTGTTCCCGTCCTGTTCCACGACAGGGCCGCGAGCATCAGTATCGATAGTGCCGACAACATGCCGAATGCCAGGTATATTCTGAACGCCCTTCCGGAGAGCTTTCTGGAATCACCTATCAGGAGAAGCGACGACCAGGTCATCAGCTCCCACATGAAGAAGAGGGTCAACAGATCGCGTGCCATGGCCACTCCGATACCGCCCGCGAGGGACAGCATGAAAAGCGCGTAGAACGGCCTGTCCTTCGCCCTCTCCCTCATGGGTTCCAGGGAGTAGAGGAGTATGAGCGGGGCGATCAATCCGATGGCTGCGACGAAAAGGTAGCTGAGCCAGTTGATGGACAGGGAAAGCTGAATATCGTCGATCGCCGACATCGTTATTGTGTCGGTGGGCACGTTCTCGGTCAGTCCTACGGCGAGTATAAGAACCCCCAGCAGGCCGCTTGCCACAAGTGATGCTATGGCGGCCGCTGTCCTGATCTTGTAGAGCAGAAGGGCGACCAGGGCCCCCACCAGGGGAATCAAAAGGAAGACCTCGGGTGAGTAAAGCACGCTCATCTAGAATCCCCCCCATCTGATGTAGGTCGAAGGATCCGACAGCTCCTTCACCGCGTTGTCGAGCGATCCCCCCAGCATCGAGGGGAAGAGGCCGATGAGGATCAGGCCGAGGATCCCTATCAGGGCCGGGATGATCCTGGCCACCGACATGGGTATCCTCTTTTGCTCCCTGCCCGTTTCCCTCGTGGAAACGGCCTTCCATACCAGCCTTCCGATGTATCCCGCTTCGAGGAGGGTTCCTATTACAACTGCAGCCGCCACCGCCCATCCCGCCGTCCCGTCCGCTCCGGCAAACAGCATGAACTTGCCCCAGAAGGTCGGGGACGGAGGCATTCCGAGAAGCGCCAGGGAAGATAAGGTGAAAAGAAGGGCGGCGGATGGCGATCTTCTTATCAGCCCCTCCAGCGTTGAAAGCGGAAGATCTCCCTTTGTGCCCTTTCCCGCATGATCGATCACGGAAAATAATATCGGTTTCGCGATCATGTTGCCGATTATCAGGAGTATGCCGGCCTTGATCCCCATCTCCGAACCGGATGAGATCACGGCAAGCGACAGGCCGAGGACCCCTATCGAAGAGAATCCCAAGAGCCTGTAAAGGTCCCTCGACGTGAAGGCGGCCGCCTCGGCCACCAGGTATGTTATCAGCCCTCCCCACAGCAGCAGGTCCGATGCGAACGAGTTGCCCAGCGAAGGACCAACGATTATCAGGACGACCCTGATCAATGCTATCAGTCCGGCCTTTCCGATTATCCCGGAGAATATGGAGGCGGTACCCCATCTCGATCCCCTGTATACCTCGGGAACCCATCCGTTAAGCGGGAAGATCTCGGATTCCACCCCGAATCCGATAATCATCAGGATCAGAACGGCTCCCGCGGTGAACGATGGTATGTCTCCCGATGCGGAGGCCATATCGGCCAGGTTCAGGGTCGATGTGGATCCGTACAGGAGGGCTATCGCCGCGAGGACCATGAAGGAGGCCACCGCGGATATGACTGCAAGGGTGGCCGCACCCTTCCAGTTGAACCCGCTGTCGTCCCCCTCCCTCGGGAGAGCGGCCAGAACCACCGCGGCTATGGAGGTGATCTCCAGGAAAACGAAGAGGTTGAACAGGTCGCCCGTGATGACCATGCCCACCGCACCTGCGGTGGCCATCATGCCCATTCCGTTGAACCAGAGATCCGATTTTCTCTCCGCCTTTCCCGTGGTGGGGATAATCACGAATATCGCGACCAGGATCATTCCGAGTGCGAGCATGCCCCCGAGGGGTGTTACCACCAGCGATATTCCCCAAGGGGGGGCGAACCCGCCCGTCTCGGACATGATGGCCCCGTCGTCAAGGTTCGGGAAGAGCCAGCCGGCCACGGCGGCCATTCCGATCAGGCCGAGCAGGGGTATAGTGGAGGCCAGCTTCTTCGAGAATATTGCTGTCAGAGGGATGAGGAATGCGGCTAAGAGGGGAATGACGATCAGGAGGACCGGGTCCGGGATCACTTTCTCACCTCCTTATCGGAAACAGGTCCGTAGCTCCAGCTCTTGATCTCCAGCGTTCCGGTCTTCCTGTAGTATCCGACGGCGGCGACAAGTGCAAGGGCCGTGGTTGCCAGTCCGATGACGATGGCGGTAAGTACCAGGGCCTGGGGCACGGGATCCACCACACCCCCGGTCGGTGAACTGCCCAATCCCGTGTCTCCGCCGACTATCGGGGCGGACCTGCCGTTCACGTATCCCACCGAGACTATCAGCAGGTTTACCGCGGTCTCGATCACCGTGATCCCGATGATCATCTTGATGAGGTTCCTCCTTGACAGGATGATCCATATTCCAACTGCCAGAAGTCCCAGGATCCCTCCGTAGACGACGACCTCGAATCCGTTCACGAGGCATCCCCCCTCATCTTGGAGACCAGTCCAGTAAGTTCAGAACCCACCTTGATCCCGATCGCTATGTAAATGATCGGAAGAAGCCCTGCGGAGACCAGCGTTCCGATCTCGCCGGCATCGGCTATGACGTTGTCCAGGAAGATCCCCGATATGGCCAGGCCGATGATCCCGATTCCCGCGAAGGCCAGACCGGAGAGCGATTCCGAAAAGGCCAGGGCCTTCTTTGAAGGTGTGAATTCAGGGAACGAGATCATGTAGAGAAGTATCCCGGATCCGATTATCACCCCTCCCTGGAAACCCCCTCCGGGGGAAAGGTGTCCGTGTATGAACACGTAGACCCCGAAGAGAATTATCAACGGGAGTACGAGCCGGGCCCCCGTCTTCACTATGAAGCTAGGAGGGGCCTTTTCGGCGTTCTTCTTTCTTCGGTCCTCGGGGAGGATCGATATGAGAACCCCGACGCCCGAGGCCGCGAGGAAGAGGACCGTAACCTCGCCGAGTGTGTCGAATCCCCGGTAGTTGACCACTACGGAGGTTACCAGATTCGAAGATCCCGTCTCGTTCACCCCGTCGGAGATGAATCTGCTGGATACGGCATCCTCATCGTCGACCCTGGGCTCCCCGAATCCGACCTCGATGAAGGCCAGCAGAACCGTGAACATGAATAGAAGTGCGATGAGAAGGGCCGGGATCGATCTGTGAATGTTGTACCTCTCCATCATTCCTTCTCACCCCCTTCCTCGGTGGATGATTCAAATCTCTCAGTCTTCCTGATGGCGTATATGATGATTATGGCGGTCAGCGCGGACCCAACCGATGCCTCCGCCATCGCCACGTCCGGGGCCCGCATCAGAACGAACAGGAATGATGCAACAAGGGACACACCCGCCACAAGAACCGCCGCCTTCATCAGATCCCTGGACCTGCCGGCCACAATGGCAAGCGCGATCATGAGGACGTTTGAAAGCAGGGCCAGAACAAGGAACACCTCGTCAATCATGTTTCACCCCCCTCATCGTCGCTTCCCTTCACGATCTTCCTGTAAGCATCCACCACCGATCCCTTCCACAGTGGAACGCCGGATCGGTATGCCGATCTGGCTATGGCATGTGATGCGATCGGATTGGTCAGAAGGAGGAATACCGCAACGAGGATCGCTTTGGGCAGGAGGGTTGGATCCGCCACGCCGATCCCGATAGAGATCGAGATCGCTCCAAGTGTTATGGATTTGGTTGCTGCCTGGAGCCTGTTGTAGACGTCCGGGAGCCTTATCAGCCCCAGTGCCCCGATCAGCTGGAAGACCAATCCGATCCCTATCAGGATCATTCCGATAATCACGTTGACCGCTATCATGGTCCTCCCTCCAGAAATCTAGAGAAGACGATCACTCCCACGAATGACAGAATGGCATAGACCAGGGCCACATCGATGTAGATGCTGGATCCGAGGAGAAGGGCTATGATGAGAATATAGGAGGTGACCACGGTTGTCATGTTGTCGACCGCCGTGATCCTGTCCGGGACCGTAGGGCCGATGAACGCCCTGAATAGGGCGAAGATCAGGGCGGCCCCGCCCACCGCCACTGTGAGCCAGACGAACCAGTCGGGTAGTATCAATCGAACACCTCCTTCGCCCGGTCCCTGAGAGGCTGAACGGCCTCCATGGCCTTCTCCTTCCCGTCCCCCTCGACGTTGATCCAGTGGACGTAGAGATCGTCGTCGATATAGTCCATGGTGAGCGTCCCGGGGGTGAGCGTGATCGAGTTGGCTAGGACCAGCTTCCCCAGGTCGGACCTGATGCCTGGTCTCACCTTTATTATGCCCGGCCTGATGGGCATCTTCGGATGCAGGACCCGGTACGCCACGTCCAGATTTGCCAGGATCATCTCCTTGGCAAGGATTATCAGGAAAACGATGTATTTCATCACCCTCGTTAGAACGGATCCCTTACCGCCATCGGGGACCATTCTTGACAGGAAAATTCCGAGTGCGAGAGCAATCAGAATTCCCGCGATGATCTCCTGATAGTGGGGGTATCCCTCTTCGCCGATGGTGAGAACGATCCACGCGGCGAGGAGGAGGATAACGGTCATTACAACTGCAAAGGGCCGTTTCAGCATGGCATCTACTCCCCAAAAGGATTTGCGCGTGAAATCAAGACGCTTTTCATAACTACTTAATGCTTGACATGTTTAACTTCATGGACCCGTTATGATCGATATTCCGGGGAGGATCGGGGCATCGTATGGTCAGGAAGGGGCAGGCGGTCAGCCGATCCTCTTCCTGATCAGGTTCTGGAATCCGTCGAAGGCCGCATTCAGGTCGTCCTCCTCTGGTAGAATGACTATTCTCAGGTGGTCCTTTCCGTATTCCGCCCCGAAACCTGATCCGAACACCGTGAGGACCTTCTCCTCCTTCAGGAGGTCCAGGACGAACTCCTTGTCGTCCTTCCAGGGTCCGGTCTCCATGCAGTCTATCCTCGGGAACATGTAGAACGCCCCTCCCGGATTCTGGGTCGACATCCCCTCGATCTCGTTGATCCTCCTGAAGGCCAGGTCCCTGCGCCGTTTCAGTTTGGACATGGTCTCCCTGATATGGTCGCGGGGTCCGGTGAGGGCCTTTAGATACCCGATCTCGCATATGGAATTGGGGCAGAGCCTTGCCCTGGCCTGCCGGTCGACGCCGTCCCTGATGCCGGCCATCTGATCGTACGGGTCCCTGATCCCCATGTAGCCGATCCTCCATCCCGGGGCAAGGTAGATCTTGGAGATCCCGTTGAAGACCACCATGGGGACATCCGGCAGAACCTCCCCTGACGAGGGGCATTCCTCGTCAAAGGACATCAGGTTGTAGATCTCGTCGGAGATCAGATAGGTCCCGGGATTCTCCGACAGGATCTCACCGATCTGTTTCAGGACCTCCCGGCCGTAAAGAGCCCCTGTTGGATTGTTGGGATTGATCACTGCCAGGGCCTTTGTCCTCTCGTTGATCTTGCCCCGAATGTCATCCACATCAGGTATCCAGCCTTTCTCCTCTATGGTCCGGTAAGGAACAGGTACGGCGCCCATCATCCTGACGTATGTAATGTAAGGTGGGTAGGACGGTCCCGGAACAAGCACCTCGTCCCCCGGGGAGAGGGATGCGTAGAAGAGCATCTGCATCGCCTCCGTGACCCCTGCCGTCACCGTGATGTCCTCGTATTCGTATTCCACGCCCCGGGATCCCTCGTCCGCTATTATCGCGTCGAGAAGGTCCGGATAGCCCCTGGAAGGCCCGTATCCGTTGTATCCGGTGTCCAGGGCCTGCTTCACGGATTCCCTGATGAAATCGGGAGTGTCGAAATCGTATTTGTTCGGGTCTCCGATGTTCAGTTTCAGGATCTTGTGGCCCTTTTTTTCGAGTTCCATTGCGGGAAGAATAACGTCCCTGATGGCGTATTCTATCTCCAGGGATCTGGGATTGGCGGGGATCGGTCTTGAGGAGGTCATCCCCCTCCTGAATGCAGTGGAAATATATGAAATCCCCTCAACTCGGCAAGCGAACGTTTGATTATTGATTTTCCAGGTCAGTTCATGATCATGATATGTTTGGATTGCGGGGGCCAATACCCGTATAAAAACTATAATATAACCCTTCCATTATAGCAATGTGATCCAGCCCGGCTGGATTTTCCACAGGTGATATCTTGCCATATGACGACAACAGGAACGAAGAAGAATCCGGCGAATACGTCAGGGTAAAGCTCCCCAACAGGAAGAAGGGGGAGATCTTCGGGATCGTCGATCAGGCTCTGGGCGGAGGCCATCTGAAGGTATTCTGCCAGGACGGCAAGATGCGGATGGGACGCATCCGCGGGAAGCTCAAGAAGAGGATGTGGATGCGGGAGAAGGACCTCGTCATCGTGGTTCCCTGGGAGTTCCAGGACGACAAGTGCGATGTTATGTACCGGTATACCAGGATCCAGGCTCAGAACCTCGCAAGGAGGGGAGTGGTGCCCAAGCACCTGGAATCACTTATCTGATCGGGCCTTCCGGCAAATAGTTTTAAGAAACCCCTTGATTCTATACAGACGTGGCCAAGAAGGACGTCTACGATATCATCGACAAGAAATTCGATCGCAAGACCAAGAAGGAATCGCTCATAGTCGATGCGGACAGGTTCAAGACATACGACGAGGTTTTCGACCAGCAGAACCTGGATCACATATTCAAGATAATGAAGAGGGGCGATATCGAGACGATCGAGTGTCCGATCTCGACCGGGAAGGAGGCGAACGTCTACCGGGCCAATACATCCGACGGGGAGGCGGCCGTCAAGATTTACCGGACGTCCACCGCGACGTTCAGGTCATTTCTCGAGTACATCGAGGGGGACCGAAGGTTCACCAGGATCAACAGGTCCTCCAGGGGGGTGATCTATACTTGGGCGAGGAAGGAGCATCTAAACCTGTCCACGCTGTACGATGCCGGTATCAGGGTCCCGAAGCCGAGATCGTACTTCAGGAACCTTTTGGTGATGGATTACATCTCATACGAGGGGAAACCCGCCCCGAGCATAAGGATCCTGGATGCCGATGATGACGAGTGGGAGGAAATGTGGGATTTCGTCATAAATTCTGTGAGGAAGATGTTCATGGAATGCAGCCTCGTCCACGCGGATCTCTCGGAGTACAATATACTTTATAATGGTGATCCGGTGATCATCGACCTCGGACAGGCGGTGGAGTATCATCATCCCATGGCCTTCCAGTTCCTCGGCAGGGATCTCAAGGTGATATCCACCTTCTTTTTGAAGAAGGGAATATCCACTGCCAGGGAGGATTCCGACAGGCTCTTCAAGGAGCTGTCCGATCACGTTGCCGAGGATTGAAAAAGGGATCGGCTTCTATGATGTCGGGAATTCTGCTGTACCAAACCTTATAAAGGGTACTCATTTTTCACCGTTAACCTGAAAGGTGGGCCCATGGCAGACGAAGGAGAAAAGAAGATCGTGCTCGACAAGAGCGATTTCTCTACATGGTACAACGATGTCGTCGAGGTTGCTAATCTCTCCGACAAGAGGTATCCGATCAAGGGAATGAACGTCTGGACCCCCTACGGCTGGAAGATCATGCAGTTGATCGATTCAATAATCAGGAGGGAATGCGACGCGACAGGACACGACGAGGTATGCTTCCCACTCCTGATCCCAAAGACAGAGTTCCAGAAGGAAGCGGACCATATCAAGGGTTTCGATGCCGAGGTCTACTGGGTCACCCACGGAGGGCTGAACGAGCTGGACGTCCCCATGCTTCTGAGGCCCACATCGGAGACCGCGATGTATCCCATGTTCTCGCTGTGGATCAGGTCCCACAACGATCTGCCCCTCAAGACCTACCAGATAGTGAACACTTTCAGGTACGAGACCAAGATGACCCGGTCGTTCATTAGGGTCAGGGAGATCCACTTCTTCGAGGCCCATACCTGCCACGCGGACTTTGAGGACGCCGAGAGGCAGATCCGGGAGGACTGTCAGATCATGGACAAGGTCGCCAGGGATCTGTGCCTGCCGTACATTTTGTGCAAAAGGCCCGACTGGGACAAGTTCGCTGGGGCGGTCTATACGATCGGGGTGGATACCCTGATGCCCTCGAAGAGGACACTTCAGCTGGGATCCATACACCAGTACAAGGACAATTTCTCCAAGGCCTACGAGATCACTTACGAGGGCGCTGACGGAGAGCATCACAACGCCCACCAGACCACCTACGGCATGTCGGAGCGTCTGGTCGGTGCGATCGTTGGCGTGCACGGGGACGACAAGGGAATAATACTCCCCCCGAAGATCGCGCCCCTTCAGTTCGTCATCATCCCCATACTTGCGAAGAACAGGACCGAGATGGTGTTATCGGAGTCCGTTAAGCTGATGGAGGAGCTGAAGGCCCTCGGATACAGGGTCAAGATAGACGATCGGGACCAGAGGCCCGGATCCAAGCATTACGACTGGGAGATCAGAGGGGTCCCCGTCAGGATAGAGCTGGGCC
The DNA here is from genome assembly GCA_049472195.1 of Thermoplasmatota archaeon. Lineage (GTDB taxonomy): Archaea > Thermoplasmatota > Penumbrarchaeia > Penumbrarchaeales > Penumbrarchaeaceae > JBLIRG01. Next base: position 3,503 of record JBLIRG010000052.1, on the reverse strand, counting down.
CCAGGGACATCGAGAACGGAACGCTCGTTTTCGCAAGGAGGGATCTCTCCACCAAGAGGTCCGTATCAAGGTCGGATCTCAGAAAGGAATGCGAGGCGGAGCTTTCTGCCGTTGAAGCGGAGCTTCAGGGCAGGGCGCAGAAGATACTGGACGAGGGGATCCGGTTCGCGGACTCCCTCGACGACGGGATCAAGCTCCTGGGAAACGGATGGGACGGGATCGTCAGGACCAACTGGTGCGGGGAGATGGACTGCGCGGAGGAGATGGAGAAGTCCCTGGACAAGATATTCCTCGGATATCCCATGACGGATATGGAGTCCGGCGATGAGGAGACTCACCAGGGCAACTGCATGTGCTGTGGCAGGCCCACCGAGAAGGTTGTTTTCCTTTCGAAAAGCTATTGATGGATGTTCCGTATCGTTCCACTATCGGCGACCGATAATCCCAAAATGTGCCGGCCAGTGGTTTTTTTTGTGAACTTTTTACGGTATCTCAAACGTATATTGTAGGAACAAGATTTATATACCACCCAAATATAGTGATTATTACGGCGTGCGCGCCGTATTAAAAACCTAGAAACAAGGCAGAGGGTAATAAGCTTTTTATTATACATTCAATCCTCTCTTCTTAACCCATTATCCTCTGCTACTCCTACATTTTCATGCCCTTCAGTTGATACTTTTTTTCACTTCCGAAACGGATATATCGGAAATACGCATGGGGTCGTTCGGACACCATGCAGTATCACATCGTTCTGACCGAGAGATGCAACCTCTCATGCACCTACTGCGGCGGGACCAGACATCTTCCGGACCTTCCCCTTGATCGGACCTATGACGTGTCCAAGCTGAGGGATTTCATCGGGAAGGATCCCGATCCCGTCATCGGTTTCTACGGGGGGGAGCCCCTTCTCGCAATGGATCTTCTCGAGGAGATCATGGATGGGATCCCCGCCAGAGCGTTCAATCTCCAGACGAACGGGACCGGATTGTCCTCTTTGAAGGACGGGTACCTTGATCGTCTGGATTCGATACTGGTATCGCTGGACGGGGGGAGGGAGATCACCGACCGCAGGAGGGGGGAGGGGACCTTCGATCTCGTCATGGAGAACCTGCGGGATATCAGGAGGAGAGGGTACGAGGGGGACCTGATCGCCAGGATGGCCGTATCGAAGGATGCGGATATCCATCGGGATGTGACCTACCTTATGAACAGCGAGGATCCCCGGTTCGATCACGTCCACTGGCAGCTGGACGTTTTCTGGTCCGATCTGGATTCCTGGGAGGGTCTTGAGGGCTGGTTGAGGAGATATGAGGAGGGGATCTCGAAGCTGCTCCGGGATTTCTCCGATTCCCTTTGTGAAGGGATTGTTCCCGGAATGGTTCCGTTCATACCCGTTCTCGACACTTTGATTTCGGGAGAACCGGTTCCTCACATAAGATGCGGGGCGGGGATGGATTCCTTCGCCGTGATGACCTCCGGGAAGATAGAGGCCTGCCCGGTGGCTCCCGAGCTTCTTTACAGCAACGTCGGGGACGTCCGGACCTCCACGCCGCAAGGGATCGAAAATTCGGTGGATCTGGTTGATCCGTGTCCCGATTGCGACATTCGATGGGTCTGCGGGGGAAGATGTCTATATGCCAACAGGACGCAGGGATGGGGGAGGGATTGGTACGACAGGATCTGTTCCACGACCCGGCACATGATCTCGGAACTCGAGAAGATCGTGCCGCTGGCCCGGGATCTCGTGGATAAAGGGGTGCTGTCTGAGGACGCTTTCAGGTATCCGACGATGAACAACGGGTGCGAGATCATCCCCTAGATGCTGATGAACCCCAGTCCGATTATCAGGTACCATAGAAGGAAACGCGGGATCCTGTACAGGACGGCAACCAGGAACTTGGAATATTTCATCTCCATCATCCCGGCGAGCCAGCATACGGTCGAGAACGGGATTGGGGTGACCGCCCCGAGGATCACAGCCCCCATTCCGTATTTCTCTGCGAGATAATGGCCTCGATCCAGGTTCTTCCCGAGCATGTTCTGAACGAATTTGCGGTGACCCAGGAACCTTCCGATGAGATATCCGAGGTGGCCTGCTATCATGGAGGCCGTTGCCATCGTGAAAAGAGCACCAAGCGGGTTCATGTCTCCGGCTATGGCTATGAATATGACCACATCGGGGGAGATCGGCTGTATAAGGGTGTCAAGTATCAGGACGGAGAGAAAAACCCCCACATAACCGAACTCCTCCACTATCCACCTCCCAGCCGCCTCGGCCTGGGATCCTACCAGGACTCGGATCAGAACGGCGATCATCAGAATTACGGATAGCAGCAGGATGCCCTTGAGGATGTTCCTCCTGGGTTCGAGGTCTTCTTTCTCCTTCTCGGTAAGATTGATCTTACGATCCTTGAGTCCGCCGCTCACAACTGCCCCTAAAAAGAATTCATATATTATTATTATCCACAAATAATGGTAAAATTCCTAAAATTGTTCCAGATATTGGGTATTTTCCCTGATTTACAGATATTTTCTTATCATCTGCTCGAGGGAGGATCTCGGAAGGGCTCCGGAAACCCTCTGGACCAGTTTTCCGTTCTTGAACATCATCATCGTCGGGATCCCCATGACATTGAGAGCCCCCGCGATCCCGGGATTCTGATCCACGTTGATCTTCGCGAATACGACCTTTCCGGCGTATTCCTTCGCCATGGATTCGATGATCGGGCCGATCATCTTGCAGGGAGCGCACCAGGGGGCCCAGAAGTCCATGAGGACTAGGGGATACTTGTCTATGGTCGATTTGAAATCGGCGTCGGTGATGTTGACGGGATGATCGAGGAGATCGGGTTTCACGTCCCTCTTCTCCACGAATGTCTGAAGCTCCTGCATCTTCTTCATTCTCAGTTTCCGAAGCTCGTCGTCGATCTCTTCAACCATGTATCTCACCTCTGTATTGACCCCATGTGCGTATCAGTCACACAGTAGGATTCCCGATTATTATAGGTTCCCCTGAAGGGTTCGGGGAGGGGCGGGGATCTGCGATCCCGTGGGGATTTTCTGATCCTTTTTGAATTTTTCTGGACCTTCTTGATCTCGTGATTTCTTTCCGCTTTGTGGGGGAAAGCGGAAACAAACCCCATGGTTATGAAAAATACCCTTGAGAGTTTAAATAAAATAGTGTTTTTTCAAAGGGTGTATTTCCGGTTACGGGGGAAGGTGGTAGGTTTTAACCATTCATTGTTTTTAAAATAGATTAGAATTGAAACAACCGTTCAAATGAGATGTCACTGTCATAAACATCATTTAAAATCCCGATCCTAATACTATAAATTTTCTGGTTTGAACTTATATAGATAACGAGTGAATGCATATTCATAGGTAAATCTAAGTATGCTTTATACCAATATACTCTGGGGATTATATGAAAAGACTAATTCCAATTCTATTAGGAATTATACTGATTGCAGGTTGCATAGAAGAGGGAGATGATAATGAGA
>JBLIRG010000051.1:0-22275 GCA_049472195.1 Thermoplasmatota archaeon | reverse complement strand
GAGAACGCCTTTCTTCTGGTCGACATACTTGAATGCCAGAACGTTTCCCCCTGCCTCAACCGGATTGTAAAGAACCCTGTCCCCCCCTCTCGCGGTCTCATGGGTATCGTCCCAGTTTGCATCTATGGAAAGGAGAGGTTCCGAGATCTTGAGGAACACATCGTCGAGATCCCCGCCGATCCCAATCCCTTCCTCGGTCCTGCCTTCGAATCCCTCGTTGATCCTGATCTCGAGGATCGTTGCCCCGTCATTCGACAGAAGGAAATCCAGTCCGTATCGGTTTCTGTAGGAGAGCCACAATGTGCTGGCTGTCTCCTCCTTAGCCTCCGGTGTTCCGTATTCTCGATATATATCATCCACTTCATTATCCAGATCGATCCCGTCCAGCCCCTCACCGATGTGTATTGTCTCTTCTTCATCCCCATCAGGAGAGAAAATGAAGAACATCACTGCGATTATGGATGACAGAAGAACAAGGATGATTACAACCGTCAGGATCGGCAGCCACGGGATCCGAACCTTTCCGCCAGATGGATCCTCCGCGGAATGCATTCTGTAATTCAGGGCGATCTCCTCCGGATCCCCGAAATTATCCAGGATCATCTCGATCTCGGAATCCTTCAGAGTTCTTTTCGAATTTTTACTGGTTTGATATTCCGCTATCTTGTCCTCGATGTTGTCCCTGATGTCGCCTAGAATGGCCTTCTTCCTGGACTTATCCACGCCGGATAATGCGTTCTCGATCCTCTTCAAATATGACCTGATCTGATCATCGGCCGTCATTTTCTCCCCTCCTCTTCATGAAAGATCCCGTTTAGTATATCCCGGAACTCGATCCACGATCCGTAGCCTTCCCTGAACGCCTTCTCCCCCAGTTTGGTTATCGAGTAGTATTTCCGGGGAGCCCCGGTCGGGGATTCGTCCAGGAACGAGACCACGAACTTCTGGTCTTGGAGGTAGTGTAGTATCGGGTACACACTTCCCTCCTTGAGCACCAACTTCCCTTCCGTGGATCTCTTGAGCTCGTTGATGATCTGGTAACCGTAGACCGGTTTCTTGTTTCGCTTTATCACGGACAGGATCAGGAGGGAAACCAGTCCGGATTTCATCTCCCTCTCCATCTTTTTCCTGTATCCGTCCACGAGTTTCATATAATCATCACGTTCCGAGGTATATCAAGGTTCGAGGTATTAATTGATCTCGATTGATTTAAGGTTTTCGAATGATTTGAGACTTGATCAGATTCAAAACACCCAACGAGTTCCATATTTGGAAAGGAAATTATATATTGTAAGAAATGTCTTACATTTATGGTGAATATATGGATGCCGCGATCATCAGGGTGTCCTCCAAAGGACAGATAGTCATACCTTCCTCGTGGAGGAAGAAGATGGGAATAGAGGAAGGAGAGGAACTGCTGGCGATGGGGGAAGGTGATGTTCTGATAATCAAGAAGATTGAATCCTCATCATTGAAAACTGAATTCGAGGATACTATCGGACCCCTCCGTAAGAAAATTATTAAGCTCGGGATAACAAGGGAGGATATTCAGATGGCGATCGATGAGGCAAGGGACAGTTAGATGATAGTGGTCATGGATACAAATATTTTCATCTCCGGTATATTCTGGGAAGGGAACGAGGAAAAAATTCTTGATCTTTGTATGGATGGGGAAATCACCAATTATACTTCTCCGGATATTCTTGAGGAATTGGATCGTGTTCTCCATTACAATAAATTCAGTCTGGATAAATTGGAAATCGAGAGAATTCTACATATATATATTTCCATCTCAAAGATCATTGTTCCTCAAAGAATCCCAGATATAATGACAGAAGATCCAACAGACAATAAATTCATAGAGTGTGCCATATCATCGAATGCCGATTACCTTCTAACCGGCGACAAACACCTTCTGGAAATCAGAGACGATCTTGACATCAAAATATTGAAAGCAGTTGAATTTCTGAAACTCATTGAGTGATAAATCCAAGTTTTCTGTTCTTGGCCATAAGGATCGGATAGTGGTAAGGCCATACCAGACGGCTATTTCGTGGTGAATAAACCATCCGAAATCCTATCGTATCGTCATATCAACCGGTAAAATTGTAAATAATGTCGAAATTATTACTTGAACGTGGGAGAAGTGTAAAGGCGGATATCAAGCATTATTTCAATTATAGAATGAAAATCCGCTTTTTACACTTACGAAAGAGGAGTGATCAAATGAGATCATCAATATCAATCGGAGTGATCATCCTGATGATCACGGTAATATTCGCGGGAATACCCTATGAAGTATCGGGAGAGGATCTTCTTGTTCATGCAGATTCACCGGGATACGAGATTATCGTTGGAAAGGATGTGACCTTCAAGTGGCATTTGGAATACGAGAACCGCATCCAGACCAGGTTCAAGCTGGAGACGGGGGCGGGAACGATAGAGAGGGATACTTCGGTTCAGGAGTACACATGGGAGAATTATCCGGAAGGATCGAGCTGGTGGAGTGTTACTGTCTGGAGGGACAGCCTACTTGACAATACGTTCTACGTCGGAAAGACATCCGAGCAGAATTTCTACCATCTGAACACTGCCGACGGATTGCCCGAATACGGCAGTAATGAGTTCGCTTACAGGGACGGCCCCAGGGGAGGTTTGTTCGATACAACATCGTATTACGAGGTGCTGAGCGATTACACCGTCACCCTGATCGACTGGTTCAAGGATATGGACAAGACACCCGACGACCAGGCAGTTGGAAAATGGACGGGTTCGGAGGTCCAGCATGAACTGATGAGGGAGCACATCCGTAACCTGCCCGACGTTGAATGGGATTTCATCACTCTGAAAAATGGAGTTCTGACGATCAAGGAGGGATACAGATGGGACGGGGCCTCCACTCCCTTCAACTGGGCCAATCTGGCGGACAACCGGGAATCCTATATCCGCTGTTCATGCGTACATGATTCAATTTACGATCTCATGAGAATGGGATATCTCACACCGGATAAATTCGGCGGCGACTTCGGTGACGAGGGATTCATGAACCGTCTGATGGCCGACTGCATGATATACATGATCAACGTGGAGGACGGGAGGGATCCATCCGGTGCTCAGAACGATTTCGGGTTGATAAGGACCGGCGGGGCTGGAAAAACGCATGATCCGGATCTTCTCCTTCCCTGGAAATATCATGCATCGGAACTGAAGGCTTATCCCGGGAACGGAAAGGTTTCCCTGCACTGGAGGCCGGCGGATACCGCCGGGGTGGATCCCAGGGAGTACGGTATAATTCACGGAGCCAATGGAGATACCAGCCGCCACCACGCATACGAGATCTACAGATGCAACTCCACCTCCACGGAGTGGAGGATGATCGACAAATATCTCTTCGCTCCGGGACGGGACTATGAATATGATCGGAATGACATCTTCTATGTGGACGAGAACGTGACCAACGGGGAAACCTACTACTATCAGATCAGATCGGCCGATCCCGAACCGGACCGGGACTGGGATGAGAAAGCATATGATCGGAGCAACGTCGAAGCCGCTTCCCCCCGATCCCCGGATGTGCCGATCTGGGATACAACAGTGGGGCGGGTGGGGACGGGGATCTTCCTGCTGATCCTCTTGATCCTCGCCGTGATCCTCTCCAGGAAGAAGCTTACGAGATACATCTCGTCGCGATCTCGTGGTTGATGTGAATCTTGATCTAATATATCTTGAACTGAGGGTATCCTTTACCCTTCTGCTTCGATCTCACTTCACCGCATATCGCATCTTTGGCATTTTGATATCTGAAACAGGTCACGATGATCGAAGAAGCAATCAGAATAATGGATGCATATAAAGGAGTATAAAGATTGAATAATCCATCGAAGAACGGGTGCATTTCAAAAATAATGAATAAGAATATGAAAATCTGGCCAACGCAAACATTTACGGATAAAAAAAACTGGGCAATCCGTTTCCTCACAGGTTCCCTGTAAGGGCTCGATCCTCGATTTTTAAAACGATCCAGAAATAACTTCCTATCATAAAGACATCTAGCGATTCTATCTCTATTCTTCATCCTAAGAAGAATACCGCAAGCGATTATCTCCAAGAATATCCCGAAAAGCTGTTGTATGGCTGCAATTGCTATGATTATGGACGCTGTCAATAAAATTGAGCCGTCCACTTCTGAGAAATCTATTTTATCATAGCCTGTGAGAAGGATCAGCAACCTCCATGATCCGTATGTTACCATTCCAGGTATGGCAAGAGTAAGATTTTCCCATAGATCCTTCAAATCCATGCTCATTCAATCCAAATTAAATATTGCAGTATTCGTATATATTCTTATCCATATCATCAAAATATTGATTTGGCAATATCATGAAGTTTATCAATAAACTGCTTTACCGAGAATCCGGCTAAAAATGCAACTGCCATATAGAAAAAGACCACATTTCCGTCTGTCATTGATGAATTCTCCAGCACCATCAAACCACCAGCAATGATCAGATATGATACAAAGCCCATTATGAAACCCAGAAATGGTCTGATATAATACCATGATTCCCATTTGAAATTGAAATCCATCTGATGCATATGCATTGCATATCCTCTTAATGCATAGAGTGTACCTCCAAGGCCGCCCATGCATGATACATACACAAGTATCGTTATTATCTCGCTTTTTGTGATCAGAAAATCATCATTGAGATGAAAGAAAATTGGAATGATTAAAAAAAGTAGGATGAAGAATAATAGATACAATTGAATGAATAGAAGTTTTCCTCTTTTGTTTTTGATCTTCTTCTGATATTCGGTAAAATATAAAGTATCCGACGGATCAAGATTCATCTTCTTCAATAATTCTTCATATTTTTGTTCATCACTCTTCCTGGACGTGAAATAGTCGAAATCCACCAGTCTCGATCTCCTTTCGATATATTCCTTCTCCTCCTTCTCATTGCGAGTCTGCCTTGGTGACATTTTTCTACCTCCGATATTCGATGTCAATAAATTGAACCAATCATGGGATATATTCCAGTTTCCCGCTCATTCCGATCTTGAATTCACATATGTCCCATTCCGCGCTACTTCGTCTCGGTCTCTCAAGCTTCTGGGCAATAATTGCTTTCTCCCCATCAGTCCTGAGGTATATCATACCGTAGACAGCGATGCTCCTCTCGAGCTTGCCCCACTCCTTACCGATTTTCTTCTCGATCGCGGCTTTCTTTGTCTCATCGGTTTCCTTACGTTTCTTCTCCTCTAATTTCTCGATGGTTTGCCTGATCATGCTCACCTGTTTTACATTCTCTTTCGTGGACCTTGCCAGTTCAGTACTATATATCAAAGGACGTACACCCCGGGAATACTTTCCTATCGCACCGAGGGCATCCGGTCTCGGATGACAGTAAGGTTCATCGTCACCGCTGGAAACGATGGTTGCCACGGGATTTACACATTGTAGAAATGTCTCGGTGAAATCAGCACTGCCGTGATGACATGCCTTTGCGAAATCGCACTCGAATGTTTTCCTGGCAGCGCCCAGCAGTTTATTGAGTTCGGGAATTGAATCCGGTGTGGGATCCAGATTGGTATATTTATGAATTAGATATTTTTCGGACTCGCTGTTAAGATCCCCTCCCAGAAGGATCGATATCTTGTTTATGATCAATTTCAGTATTATGGAGTTTCCGTTTTTTGTCTCTCCTGTGTCTCCGTGGACTTTCATTATCATCTTTTTGTTGCGATCCCTTTCAACATATGGGCCCAGGACCTTGATCTCCAATTTATTTGGATTAGTATAATTTCCAAGGTGTTTCTTCTCCTGACAGAGCATCTTAATATCATTTGTCTTCGATAATCCGTTCCGGATAGTCATGGGATAGAGCTTCCTTCCTACCTTGTTCGGATCATCCACCAGATTCTTCATATCCTGAGGATCATCCATCAATTCCTTGAGATATCTCTCATCCCTGTAAAGCTTGGTTTTCCCAAGTTCATCATTCGTGACCCGATCGACGATCCCGTTATGGTAGATAGTTTCAACATCGAAGTATTGATCCTCGAATAACTTGTTAAATCCATAGTAGTGATCTTTATCCCCATGTGAGATCACTATACTTTGGAACTTCTTCCCCTTCTTGAAATCAGAAAATCTCCATTTGAGGAAGCGATACATATGATCTTCCTCCCCAGCGTCGATAATGATCAATTCGTCGTCGGGAGTCACAATAAAACAACCATCTCCCTGACCGACATCTACAAAATTTACCTCAAGAAGACGATCCTGAAGAGTTTGTTCAGTTTTTACCCAGCCGTTTGTTCTCCGGGACCTGACATAAACCCATTCTTCACCCTCTTCATCGGTTTTCTTCTTAACTGGTTCCTTTATCGCAATATAGTCTCCCCATATCAGTTGCTGTATCTTCTTTCCACCTACTTTATCATACATCATTACTTCTGGATATGTAGCAAAAGGCATTCGATCTCCCTCCACATTTCAATTGAAACAAAATTGATATGGTTATAATTTATATTTATAGATTTTCAATTTTCCATATTTATTAGAGCATTTATTGATCGATGATAAATATTTGTTCTTGATAAGCAAATATTTCGATTATTATATCAAATAACATGTTTTTCCTGTAAATAATGGATATTATCATTTTTACCAACAACAATCGTTCTGATTTCAGATATTCTATTAGAATTGATTTAATATTTTTAAATGATGAAACTAAAGGATGAAATGCGATTATCATCAGAATTTTGAAGAACCATTCCCCAATTGATTTTATCCAGAGTCAGATAGAATACTTGGATTGACATATCCGAATGAGCAGGTTTAGAATTATGATTCTACATGGGATTGCCTTCTTATCGATCGGATCCAAGATATTTCAATACCTGGATCACAACCGCCGGCAAATTATATTATCCCGATAGCCAATCTGCTGACAGGAAGAGGATCTGATCCGGATCCCGGGGTGAGGTGAAATGAGATCTTCGAATCTTACAGTTCTATCAGCTCTGCTCCTTGTCATGGGATCACTGATTATTCCTCAATCTCCTGCCTTCGCAGATCAAGATATTCCCTATGCATTACCCCTGATCTCGGGAGACATCACAACAAACCAGACCTGGGACGGAGATTACACTCTGGGATGGGCAACCATCAAACCCAATGTCATCGTAAACATCACACCTGGAAGCAGGATAATTCAGGAATACGGTGCGGTACTTTTTGTTGAAGGAGTGATCAATGTAATCGGAAATCTAAGTCATCCCGTTGAATTCGGTGAAATGGACGGGGAGGCTTACTACGGTATAATTGTAAACGAAACAGGCAGAATATTCATGGAGAACTGCACGTTTCAATACTCATCATACGGCTTGTATATATATGGGAATGATTCCACCGTCAAGAATTCGAATTTCACAACGAACGCATTTTCGAGCATGGGTCTGTTGGGAAAAAACATAACAGTTAGCAACTGCACGGTACGTGATTCATACTCCGGCGGTGTAGGCATAGGGGGTGCAGATATCCTATTGGATAACTGCACCTTCATCGATCTTCAAGGAGTGGCATTGGGCTCCTCTTCGATCGACGGTCCGTTCAAAATAAAAAATCTGAATATATCAAATTGCAGGGGAGGAATCGCTTTCAGGCATTCACACAACGGCACTATTGAGGATATTGCCATGGATGAGGTATATATCTCGATTTACATGGAGGGTGTCAATTCCAATATAATATTTTCAAACGTCAGCGCCAACGGGATGATGGTAGATTCTCAGACATACGGAATATACATGAAAGGAGAGATGGAGAATATTATCTTCGAAAAAATTTTGCTCGATAAGTATGGATACCATATCAGAACCCAGGATCTGATCAACTCCACCGTTGAATTCGGTGAGATGAACCTGGGATCGAATGGTTTCACTCATATGAACATCGAAGATTCCCGTAACTCCACATTCAGGCTTTCCAATATCACGGTTCCGAAAGATCATACCGGATTTTTTGGAATGATTTATGGCGGAGAGGAACATGATCCCTTCGTTGAAATATACGGGATCTCGGGATGCCAGAAGGGATTCTATGTCTACGGTGACGGACAGGTGCATATCGGAGGCTGGACGGAGACCAAGGTGGTTGATACCAATGATGATCCCGTCCCATGTTCCATCAGGTTATGGAACGACACATTGAGTGATGATCATACATACCGTATCAATCAAACAGGCACCCAGATCACTCCATTGAAATACATCATTCAAAACAGTTCGGGAAATTATCAGGTCCATTACAATGTATTCATCGACACGGCGGATAATTCGAAAACATCGAAAAATTATTCGAATTTTCCTGTTACCGGGAAATACCTGAATTTCACGATAGATCGAGTCCCCTGGAACAATATCTCTGATCCGATCGTGATGTACGAGGACATATTGAAAGTGGTCAATCTTACACGATGCTTTTTCGATCCCGAAGGGGAGAAACTTGATTACCGGATCGATGCGGGATCCGAATTGAACATAACATTTGAGGATACTGAACTATCGATCGGAACAGATGAAGAAAACTGGTTTGGAACAAGCTGGCTATTCATCAAAGGACTCGATCCAAGCGGTAATGAGACCTCTGCAAATGTCACGGTGAGGGTATTGCCCGTCAATGATCCTCCGATTGTTAACGGACCAATACCGCAGGTGATCACGGACGAGGATACGGCAATAAAAATTGACCTCTCTCCGTATGAGGAGGACATCGACAGCAAAACACTATCATGGGCTTACCTGGAAAATCCCCATTGCTCGATGTCCGTCAACAACAAAACAAAGATGCTGACGATCACTCCGGATGATAACTGGTGGGGCGTGACGAGTATATCACTATACCTGTACGATGATGTAGCTGATTCATCCATATCCGAAATCCCTCTCATCGTAAATCCCGTAAACGATGCCCCAGAAATTGGATTGATGGATTCCGATGGCAATGAAATCGATAGGGAGACCATCAAGATCAATGAGACATCTTCGATAGAACTCTTCGAACTCGACGTGACGGAGGATATCCAGTCTCAATTTACATTCTATGGTAGTGATGTGGACGGAGACTACGTTTCCATTACATTGCAGGCGAACTCGTTACAAAACGGAACCGTTGGCCAGGGGGAATATTCATCATCGCATTCCATAGTGGATCACGTTAATATCAGTCAATTTACACAGATGATGGATTATACAACATTGAAGGACAATGACGGGGGGGATCTGATCAGATTCAAGGTTAGCGATGGTGTAATATCATCTACGATATTGGTCAGGTTCAACGTCACCTCTGTAAACGACATTCCGGTATTCGACGCACCATATGACTGGTACATGGTCATGAAGACGGGTATTGATCAAACTCTGGATCTGACGCCCATGCTCCATGATCCTGACGGGGACATACTGGATGTCAGCATTGACGTCACGGAAAATGGAGTAATTGACGGATATGTGATCATATTCAATTTCTCCGAGGAATATGCTGGTTTTTCCATCGATGCGAATATCACGGTTTCGGATGGGAATTATTCGATCTCACGAAGCCTGCTCATTTACCTCGAGGAGCTTCCGGAACCGGAACCCGAGCCAGAGCCCGAACCGGAACCGGAACCGGAACCCGAGCCCGAACCTGAACCGGAACCCGAACCGAAGGATATAATCCTGTACGACTTCAAAATCGAGGCAACCAGAGATGGATGGCTGATTACCGCCGAAGCTCCTATCGGCACACTGGTGTACCTTGCTATCGAAGATCGTTCCGGAGTACTGCAGTACATTCCGATATTCTTTGAAAACGAGACCTATGAATTTTTCATATCGAAGGAGAACGATATGGCGGGATTGAAATATTTCCTTGCAGACGATGACGGCGGGGAAATGATATATCCCGAATATCGATCAACCTTCCCGGAGCTCTCTGGAGATGATGGGAATGTGAGGCCGTGGATCTGGATCCTCGGGGTATTGATCATGATCACTGCTTTGTTCGTCATCACCCTCTCCGGCCTTGTTTTCTTCATCATATACAGCAGAAAAGATCCCGACGAATGGGAGGAATAACCCCTCTGTCCAGATCCAATCATATAACACAAGGAAAACATAATACCTATCTGCGGGATACATCCCGATCTTGGGTTATATCTTGCATACCTGATAATCAAGACCGCATCTTCTCCACCGGGATCACGAACACTGTTTGAACACATCCAGGAGATCAGCGCTGCGAAGTATTATTCTCTTCTTATTCATATCCGACGTCTCATTATCCCACTTGACCAGACGGATCTCGGGGAATTCCTTCCCTTCCTCATTCTGTCCGATCTCTATTGCCGTTATGTCCCCGTCCTTGAATATGCAGCATCCGGTATTGAAGTAGCTGGGTTTGGATCCCTTGGCGCGGAGATAGAGATGGTTCTGGTTTTCCTCGGTCTTCTCCACCAATTTCTTCCGAAGCTTCGCGATCTCCTTATCGATCTTCTTCAGACCTTTTCCCTTCTTCTTCTTCTTTTTCGCCTCCAATCCTTTGATCTGCTCCTTCAGAGTATACTCGTGGGACTCGGCCATGAATACGGGATGATGGGTGTGCCCTGCTATCAATACCAGACCGCTGATATCATCCGCCCACTGGTGCATGGCGTCCTCATGTTCGGATTTGGCCTTGTATTTCGTTGAAAGCGTGTTGGGTCGGTATCTGATGGTCCTCTGAACCGGCCTCCACAGATATCTGACGAGGATCCGGGATATCTTCTCCATGGTATCGGAGGAGAATGTTCCCTGATGCCCGTGGGTCAGGAAAATCTCCCCTATCTCCTTCTTCTTGTGAACGATCTTCAACCGCATTCCCTCCAAGACCTCGATCGGCCCTATGACCTTGGAGAGGTGTTTAACGACAGAACTGGGCTTATCCCATAGATCGTCATGGTTACCAAATATCCGATAATACCTTACTTTGTTGTTCTTCCTGTTGTTGAAGAATTTTCTCTCCCATTTGAAGGTCTCCTTGTGTCGATCCAGGACTCCCTTGATCCGATTCTCCCACAGTTCCTCGATATCTCCGAGCAGTACAAGTGTGTAATCATGCTTGTAATAATAGGAAAGAGCGGAAAGGTAGTTCTTCTCGCATTTCTTGAAATCATCCGCGCTGTCTCCGTTTCCCTTATGAACATCCGACAGGATGACCCATTTCATATCCTGAAGATCCATCTTTTTCTTCGAAAGCCTGGAACGCACTCTGGTCAGTTTTCTCTTGATCTTTTTCGGATTCTCAAATGCCATTTCAATCCCTACCCATCTCGGGCAAACCACGGTTCAATCCCGATCACATATCAAATATGGGTAAATTTCATATTAATATTTATGTAAAAATTGACAGGATCAAACCGCAAAACGATGGATGATTCTGATATCGAAATACGGATCGAATTATATCGTGGAACGATTATAATCCGTCATATATTCCCGAATATTCGAGGAATTTCATTTTTCAAATATATGTATCATATCACTTAATTTTTAATTAATATAATTAAATATTGAAAAAAAATAGATCCCCCGAGAGGATCGATCGGGGGATCACGACTCCCTTCTTTTACTCTATGATATCATTCCAATCCTTATCTTCCAGATCTCCGCGGATGACCCTGTCGTCATCCTTCATTCCGATCTCGAAATCCTCGAAGTAGGCCTCCGTCTTCCTCTTCCTCTGGGCAGCCGTTAGAAGAGCGACCGCAAGAAGGACCACCACTACGACCACCACAAGGATCCCAAGCAGCATCCATATCCAACCATGCCCCGAAGAAGGATCATCCTCCTCCCTCACCTGGGCGGATATCGTATGGGTCGTGGTCTCGGGTATGTAGATATAGAGATCGTAGGATCCATCCGCGTATACGATATGGTACACTGGTTCCGATCCCATCCCGTCTAGGAGATCCTGAAGATCGGCCAGGGCGATCTCCTTTCCGTCAAGGAATATGATCAGGTCCTCCATGGAAGCGCCGCCGAAGAGATCATCCTCGAGTCCCAGGACCACGATCCTCTTGACCGGGGTATCCGATCTTACCTCCACTTCCATTTTCCCGTCACCGAAATCAATAAGGGATATGGTAAATCCCTCCTCGATCTCGATTACATCCATATCCGCACCGCCCTCGTTATCGGATTTTATCTCCACCCTGCCGTCGATCCCGGGCTCCGTATCATCGTCAGCGGGCTCCGTATCGTCATCATCGGGAGGGGTGACATCGTCTCCTCCGTCACCTCCGCCTCCTGAAACGGGAGCAACATAAAGAGTGAGGATGGAAGACGATGGATATGTCACGGTGAAATTCGTTGATCTCGCCTGGAAATAATAGGAGTAATTTCCCGATGAAAGCGTTAGTACGCGGTAGAGCTGTACTCCGGAGGTATATCCTGTTCCTTTCTTCTTCATGTTGTAGGATGTGAAGTTCCTCGATCCGCTTGCGGAGAGATAAAGGAGCATCGATGATGGAGCATCGTTATCCGCATCCTTGTAGTATATCGTGAAGTTGATCGGGGTCGAGGAATTCGGCTTCCCCGGATTCACTCCGGGAGTGTACAGGACCGGGCTGTTATCCTTCTTAACCGGAGGGGAGACATATAGTGTCAATGATCCGCTGCCGGGCAGTCTTGCAGAGTAGTTCTTGGAGGCGGTCACGAAATAGTAGGTGTGATTTCCCGATTTCAATTTGAGGCTCTTGTAGTAAACAACCCCTCTTCCGTATCCGGTTCCGATCCCTTTCATGGAGTAGTTCATGATCGAATTTCCGCTCCTTATGACGAGCAGAAGGTAGGACGGAGCATCCCCGTCGATGTCCTTGTAGTATACCGTGAAGTTTACCGCCTGATCGGATGTCGGATTCCGGGGTGAAGTTGAGCTCGAATAGAGCTGGGGCGGATTGTCCTTCAATGATCCGTTAGGTCTTACGTACAGGGAGATCGGTGTTGCCCCTGCCGGGTAGAAGAAGATGATCGTAAGCATGTTTCCCGGAGTTGCCTGGAAGTAGTATGAATAGTTGCCAGCTGGCAGTTTCAGCGTCTTGTAATAGACAACTCCCTTCGTGTAATTCGTACCCGATCCCACGCTCATGTTGTAAAATATGTATGGCATGAACGAACCCGAGGCCTTTATTGCCAGCTGGATGATGTTGGGCGGCAGATTCCCGGAATCGGTGAAGGTCACCGTGAAGTTCACCGTCTGGTTGTGTACGGGATTGGACGGATAATGACCTCCGGATCTGAGCTGGTTCGCCGGATTCGTGTTGTTCCTCGTCACATTCAATATACTGGGATTGGATGTGACCGATGCATTCCTGTTTACCGCCTTTATGTCGAAGTAATAGGTCCCGTCATCGAGTCTCAGAATACGGGAACAGGTAACTCCGGCAATATAGTTCGATCCGGCAACCGCCATGGTATAGTTGTATTTGGGTGTGAGATTGGCATCATAGATATTCAGGATGACCGACACGGGCATGTCGTTGTCAGTATCCGAGTACACCGCCGATATCGTGAAGTTCTCGTTCTCGACGGGGGCAGCTGGTGAGATATTCACATTGGATATCATCGGTTTCGAATCGGTTATTCTCTGAGCGATCTTGACCGACAGATAGGTCGATGATGGGTATCTGGCCTTCTCGCTCTTGTTGTTGGTCGTTGAGAATTTGTAATAGCAGGTTCCTGCCTCGAAGGTTATCAGAGCGTGGCACAGGACACCCGTTTTGTAATTAATACCGGACACGTTCATCGTCACGTTGCCGTATGTGTAATTGGAATCCAAGCCGCCATGTATGTAATCCACGTAGACGCCTGAGGGTGCGTTTCCATCGGGATCCGAATATGTCACGGTGAAATTTACGGCCGTACCTTCCAACGGCAGGTCCGGTGAATGCTTGCCTCCTGAGAGGTTCGGACCCGTTTGCTGAATACCGACTGTCAGCTGATTGGATCCCTTGACGGGGCTTCTCACCGTCTCGTTGACCGTATTGTTCGCAAAGAAATAGTAGGTATGATTCCCTGTTGACAGTGTTGTAGAATAATAATAGGGCACGAGGCGGGTCACATTTGGTGTGCCTCCGATGCCGCATGTCATGTTATACTGAACATCATCGATGAATACCGCGACATAGACCGGAAGATCGCCGTCGGCATCCATATACCATACCGTGAAATTGAATATCGTGTTGTTGTAACCGGTGGCAGGCGATACCGCACCGCCGGAAAAAGTGGGGGATGAAGCACGGGTTGGCAGGGCTTCACCGCTTTCGAAGATCAATACGGATACCGCAAGGAGCAGTAGAACAACCGCGGTAGATACATAGGTTCTCATATTCATTCTATCACCAGTTTTCTGCCTCTGACCATACCACCTTCGGGATCGATATATAAAAGTCGCCTGTATCTAACGGGAAAATATACCAAAACCTGAAAAAATATACCATTACCCGCGTAACATATTAATCAACAGTGGGGCTATTTCCCCCCGGTATGATGGTTCCCCCGGGAGATGGACCGATAAGACTTTCCGTTCACAGGAAAATACTCCTGCTGCTGCAGGACCATCTGGAAAGATCGGACGATTTCGAGGTTCCGGATACATTGACGCAGAAGGGTATCGGAAGGGAGCTCAATCTCAGACAGACCCATGTCTCAAGGGCGTTATCGGAACTCAAGGGTGAGGGGTTGATCGCTTCACGAAGCGCGCACATCAAGAATCTGAACAGGCGGAGGAAGATTTATTTTCTCACGCCGAAAGGCGTGAACGACATCACCGAATTCACTGATTCCATCGGACCAAGAAGGTTTCCCGTCAGGACCGAGGATCGAACGCTGAAGAACATCCCGCTCAGAAAAGCGTTTCAGATGATTGGGAGAAGGACCGGCCACACTCCGTCGTTTCATGAGATATTTTCAAGATATTACGACGGATCGGAGATAGATGTCATGGCGGTGGAGGGGGATCAATCGGGCGGGATCACACCGCTCTCCGATGTTTTCTACGGAAGGGAGGACGAGTTGAAAGATCTGCTTTCATCCATAGAGGACGAGAATATCCGATTCATGGCTGTAATATCCATTGCTGGAATGGGCAAGACGGCACTTCTGGGAAAGCTCATATCGGAGATCGGGGAAAGGCCGGTTTTCATGGTCCGGATGAATAGCTGGACGAGGCCCGAGAAGCTTCTTAACGACTGGGCCCGCTTCCTGAGATCCAACGGCAGGACGTCCCTGATCGACCATCTCAGTTCCCGGAGAGGGATTGATATTCCATCGTCAGTCGAAAAACTTGTCAAGGACGCCTCAGGGATCGGGGCGGTATTCATTCTGGATGACTTTCAGAAATCAAACCAGGACGTCAGGGAGCTGTTCGAGATCCTCAAGGAGGAAGCGGTGGGTGTGAAGTTCATACTCGGTACAAGGGAGCGCCCCTCCTTCTACTCGGGATCGGATATCCTTGTCAGAAAGATCGTTCGCGAGAGGATCCTGGAGGGTCTGGATCGGGAGAGCTCATACAAGCTGCTGTCCGGAAGGGGTATCAATCGGGCAGACCTTCAGATCGCTTACAACATCACGAAGGGGCATCCCCTGGCGATGGAACTTCTGTCCGAGCTTAACAGGTTCGATGCAGACATACCCGAACTTGAGCTGGACAGGTATCTCAGGGAGGAGATATTCAAGGGCCTGATCCCAGAAGAGATGGATATCCTGAACCTGGCGGCTGTATATGATCAACCGGTAATGGCCGACGGCTTGATGGTCCGGGACGGGGCATCGAGAAAGGTTCTCGAAGGCCTCTGCGATCGACTTCTGATGAGAAGGTACAGGGACGGGACATACGACCTTCACGATCTTTTGAAAGGACACCTCAGAAATAACATGAGCGAATCGGAGATGGAATCCCTCACCGAGGTGGCGCTGGTCTACCTCTCAAACAGGGAATCGGAGAAGGATATGATGCATCACATGGTCCTTCTGGAGAGATCGGGGAGGAAGAAAGAACTGGATCAGCTGGTGCTCGACTTCGGTGAAATCCTCCTCAACCAGGGGCATACCCAGATCCTTGACCATGTACTGAACATATCCCAGGTGGACCTCAAAGGACTCGATCTGGTCAAGTACCTGATACTCTCCTCCGACATAGACTCCATGGAGGGAGATCATGTCAGGGCAAGAAGGAAGCTTGACCGGGCGATGAGGATTTGCGACGGCATCATATCCCGCAGGAAGAAATCCGATCCGAAGGTTACCGAACAGGTATCCAGAATTCTTTATCGAACTGCGGAGAACGCGAGGATCCAGAGAACCGGAGAAAAGACGCTGGATATCCTGAAGAAGAACGTGAACTACAACAGAAAATACGGCGACCCGGCGGGTCTCGGCAAGGCCCTGAACAACATCTCCACCGCGTATATCGATATCGGGGAGATAGAGAAGGCGATCGAGTCTCTTGAGGAAGCCAGGGAGCTGTTCGAGAGGATAGGAGATCCCATATCGATAGCATTTGTGGAGGTAAACAGGGCGGATGCGTACCTCGCCAGAAGGGATCACGCGAGAGCTGAATCCCATCTTCGAAAGGCCGAATCCATACAGATCAAGCCGCCCCAGATAAGAGGAAGAATCAGGAGGAAGATCGGACTTTCCAGGCTGAGAATGGGGAAGTACAGGGAGGCGGAAAGGGATCTCGTCGAGGCCTACCGTGCTTTCAGGGGTTCGGGGAACGACAACAACTGTTCGGTTTTACTGGGCGATCTTTTCAAGCTCTCGCTGAAGAGAGGTGACCGGAAGGGAGCAGGGGATTATCTGAAAGCAATGGGGGAATGTTCCGACGGGGATCTGAATATCGCCAGGTACGGATTCGTATACGCTTCCAGATGGGAGAAAAAGGATGTCGACGTGAAAGCGGAGGAGTTTTCGAAGGTGATATCGAGATCACTATCCACGAAGGCTGCGGTTTCATACATCGAGGAGGTAATAGTCGAGATCGAGGACAGGAAGGCGGTTGAAAAACTGCTGGCATACTCACAGGGTTACTTTGAAAGAGCCGGTGAAAACCATGCAGCGGTGATCCTCTCGATGTGGAGGGCCGACTCCCTGATGAAGATCGGGAAGAGGTCCGAGGCAGCTGCTCTCCTGAAGGAAGCCGCAGCATCAGCCGATGATATCGGTTTCAAAAAGGCAGTAAAAAAGATCAGGGAGAAGCTGAGAGCAGCGGGGAGTGGGGGAAAGAAAATTTAGTTGATCCAGCCCCTCCCTGAAGAGAACCGTCAGGAAAACATGTCGTCGATATCCTCCTTGAGTTCCAGGAATCTGTCGATGTCGATCTCGTCCCTGACGTACCTCTCGGTAAGGATGCGGATCATCTCCCGATAGAGCCTGTCCTCGGATATGTACTCGTACCCCCCGGACCTTCCCGAACCCACCTTCCATATCATCCTGTTGGACTTCAACCGGGAAAGAACCGATGTAAGCTCCTTTCTCGAGAGATCCGATCTTCTCATCAGATCGACCCTGCCGATCCCCGGCTCCGACTTTATGATATCAAGGACCCTGTTGCATTTCCGATCGAAGACCGTCATGCCGGAAGCCTTCACCCCATCCAGAGGAATGTAGCATCTGTTGTTCTTCTTCTTCCGAAGGAGGACCAGGTCCGCCCTGACGAGTCGGTCAAGATGATAACGGAGGGTCCCGTCGTTGAGACGGAAGGCGTCCCTTATCATCTGGTAGGATATCCCGGGGTGGCCGAGGATGTACTCGTACAGCATCTTCCGGGTCCTGTGGGATAGAACTTCCGAAGTCCCGTTCATATTTGAATCCCCCCGGTCCGTCATTACTCCTCCGACAGAGTATCGTACAGCTCGTCGTAAAGGTCCCGGGATATTTCCCCGTTGCGCATCCGCCCCTCGAGTTCCCCGAGGATATCCGCCGTTTCCATGTCTTCATCCCCGGAGGACTCCAATGAGGAGGCCAGAAGATATATCTCGTCGATCATGTCGTGACCTGGATGATCCATTACGGAAATGTCGTCATCGTCCAGGCGGCCGGATGTCATCATGCCCCCCTCCATTGAGGGGATCTCTCCAACTGTGATGGGGACCGGTATCTCCGTCCCCGGACCCATCCCGTGGGGATCCGGCATGTAAGACGGAGGGGGACTTCCACCCATCCCGGGATCCGTCATCCGGTCATCTTTGGACCGCTCCCGGCGTCTGTAAGCGATCAATCCGAGGATGATGACGACTGCAACCACAAGAATGATCACGGCCGCGATGTACTCGATAAGATCGCCATCGGGTTCAGGGGGGATCGCCGGACCTTTCTCGACGACGATATTGATGGTCTCCTCGATCATCTCACCTCTTAGGTCCGTAACCCGGAGTAACAGGGCATACTCCCCGGCGGAAAGATCGAGATTCAGGATCTCTCCGTATCCAACCAGTTCCCCGTCGATATACCATGAATAGTTCAGTACATCACCGTAGATCAGATCGGGATCGAAGGATGTGCCGTGGATCGTCTGTTCTCCTCCCTCCACGAAAGAGGGGGAGGACAGCGTTATGTGCGCAGACCTCGGGGCATCGTTCACATTCCGGACGGAAATGGCGAAAGAGGCGGAAGATGTCTCCTTTCCATCATTGGCGTGAATTGTTATGATGCCCTGCCCGGCCCAGTCGGGATCGGGGATGATATACGCGATCCAGTTCTCATCGATGTAAATGGTCACTCCTTCGAAGGATTCGCTCGTGAAGGAGATGTCATCCCCGTCGGGATCGATAAATATCTCTTTGAGGTCGATCTTCGTATCATCGGAATCCTCATCGATCGTGATATCGGCCATCTTGCTCTTCATCGAGGGAGGGAGGTTGACGGCACCAACATGGAGTGTGAAGTTGGAGAAATCCGATCCTCCTTTCCCGTCGCTTACCGATACGTTGACCCAGTACGATCCCGAATCGGTCTGGCCGGGAGTTCCGCTCAGGATCCCCGTGGATTTCGATATGGACAGGAATGTCGCATTGGTCAGCAGGGACCAGGACATCGTGTCATTGGTGGGATCGACGTCCTTCGCATCGTAGTCAACCGAATAGGATACGTTCTCGGTCGCTGAGGTCACGTCGCTGGTGGTGATCGAAGGAGGATCGTTGGTGTTGTTCACCGTCAGGTTGAAAACAGTTTCGGCCATGCCCCCGTTTCCGTCTGAGACGTTTATCGTAACCACATGTTTACTCACATCGCTGTTGCGGGGAGTTCCGTTCAGATACATATCGCTCTCCTTTGATACGGGATCATGCACGCTCTTCATCGACAAGAACGAAGGACCGGTGGAGATTGTCCATGTCAGTTTGTCACCGTCCTCGTCATAGGCGTTGAAATGATATGACATGAAAGAGTCCTCGACCGTGTAAAGATCGATCTTCTTCCGGACGTATTTCTTCAACGCCGGATCGTAAACGATCTCTGTTGAGGCATCCCCTCCGATCTCCGGTGCGTCGTTCACATTCTTCACCGTGAGATTGAACTCGGTGGAATTCGTCAGGTATCCGTCGGTCACGACGACCTTAACCTTGTGAGTGCCGACATCCTTCTGCTGGGGCATTCCGTGGAGGTAACCGGTCGTTGAATTCATCTCCAGCCAGCCCGCATCTGTCACGATCCCCCAGGTAATGGGATCGTCGTCGACCGCATCATAATCGACGGAGTACAACTTGTCCTCCGTCGCGGATAGCACATTGGTTGTGGTAATGACGGGGGGCTTGTTCGAGTCAAGAACCTGGAGGGTCAGGTTAACCTCGTCAGTCCATATACCGTCAGTAACCGTGATCAGGACCCAGTAGGATCCCGCGACGGACCAACCCGGTGAGATGCTCAGATATCCTCCGTCGGACACTATTATCGCCCACGACCAGGAAGCATTGGACTCGAAGCTCCACTGGAGATCCTCACGATCGGTATCGGGATCCACCACCTCGATATAATGGGAATATCCCTTGCCCTTATATGCGGGGGGGAGGGATTTCGTGGTGATCACGGGCTCCATCATGATCCCGAAAGGGAAATCCACAATGGGGTAGTTGTCAACGACATCCTCATCGTACTTCCATCCGGTATGATACGGCTTGTCCACCACGCCATCCGAGTTGTTATCGGGGGTCGTCCAATCGCTCCAGTAGTTTCCGATACTGCTGCCGTCATCGAACTGGCAGTCTACTCCCTCACCGGCATATGCCTGCTTGTGATCCGGATCGTAGGTCGCACCGGATCCACCGTTGAGGACGAAGGCGTTTCCGTAGATCCTCATGTGTTCAACCGGTTTGACATCCCAGTAAACGGTCATCGCTACATCCGAGCATCGATGGAACAGATTCCATTTCACCGATCCCCAGGAGCTGTCGGACATCAGAAATCCGATTGTCCAGTTTCTGATGGTGGAATTATGCAGATAGAAGTTCGTGGAATCCTCCCCGGTCATGCCGTACTTCCCATGCATGATCTCGCACCAGTCGACCTCCAGCTCGTCGGTCTTGTTAGCCACGATCCCGTAATCGTTGTAGATGATCGTGTTGTTCTCGACAAGGTTGTTGGAACAGACCGCATATTGTTTGTTCACCGAATGATGATCGTTGAACACGACGCCGAAATCGTTGTGCCAGATCTTGTTGAATAACAGAATATTGTCATCGGATCCGTTGTTTATCGAGATCCCTTTCAGCGCCATACGCACCTCGTTATCATGGATCTGGTTCTCGTCGCAGTCGTTGAAAAGTCCGATCCCCCAACCTGAATATTTTGACCAGTCATAATTCAATCCCGTCATGGCACGCATGTAATTTTCCTCAATGGTGTTGTTCATACATCCGTCAATGAGCGTAATTCCGTTTCCGGAAAATATGGTGTTGTCCCTGATGTGGGAGTTATCGGAACCGGAAAGGATTATACCGCCCCGGTTAGAATATATCGAACATTTGTTGACCACGATCTGATTGGAATCGACGATCGATATTCCGCCTGCGTTACTGCCGATATCGAAATAGCAGTTCTCTACGGTCACACCCGCAGATTTCGAGATATGAACCGCCGAATTCACCGAATCCTTCAGATCGCTGCCGAAACCGACGAATTTGTCATCGATGATATCCAGGTATTCAACATCCACGGCGATCAAACCAAAGGATGAATTCGACTTTCCGTTTTCGATATTCATTCCATTTACCGAAAAACGATCGCCAGCAATTCCCGTTCCGTTGAGATAGATTGTGAATCCATCACCGCTCTCGGATCCGTTCAATATGGTTTCCGTCGATCCGTTTCCCATCAATGTCAGGGATTTGTTCACATATACGGACTCGTTGTAGATCCCTGAATAGATATGGACCGTGTCTCCCGAGGATGCATTGTCAACAGCATCCTGAATGGTATCATACATTCCGTCTGCCCCGACCGTCAATATCGACCTCGTGGGAAGATCAACATAGAAATTCTCAATATCGGCGGCACCGGCCATCGGGATCAGGACCGCCATCATCATCATGAATGCTATTCCAATCGATATTCTCATTTTCTCATCTCCTTGAGATCCCTCTGACCACTCGATGATTTTCTATAAATACGTAGTTTATGTTAAATGAAAATCTAGTGTCTGGCTCCTTGATATTATAAAAGCCTTCTATCAAAAGTCGGATATTCCGGTGAAACACCATGAGAAGGAGAAAAAAAATCATAAATGGTATATAATCGGTTAAAATGGTATAGGATCGGTCAAATGTTATATATCGATGCGGTGATTTTTTCCTGAGGATCAGCATATGAGCAGATACACCCCGATACTTGCGATACTTCTTCTGACGGGATCATTTTTAGTGATTACAGATCCGGATGGGGCCGCATACCAAATTCCCCACCATATAAATCCCCCGAACACCCTGAGAACCTCTCACGGCCCCATCTGGATCGACAACAATACGGACTTTAAGTATACTGCGGAAAACGAATCATGGCTGGGAAACGGATCGTCATCCAATCCCTACATCATATCTGATTACTTGATAAATGCCACCGGGCACAACTGCGGGATCTACATAGGAAATTCATCAGTCCATTTCATAATCCGGAACTGCAGGATATTCGGAGCGCATGGAACTTTCGGAAGATTCACTGACAAATCAGGGATCCACCTGTATAAATCAGCGA
>JBLIRG010000050.1:0-22680 GCA_049472195.1 Thermoplasmatota archaeon | reverse complement strand
GCCCATCGGCTCGAACATCCCCCACCTCCAGGAGAGTCATGCCGAGGCGGCGCTGCGCCTCGAGATTGAGCCGGACGAGTTCGAAGGGCGTCTTGAGTCCGTCAGAACGATGCTGTTTCTTATCCTGTTGTCACGGTACTCCGCGAATACCAATCCTTCCTGACTGCAGTACACCAGATGATTATTTCCGTGACTATCCAGGCAGCTGTCAATATCCCATATCCTATCCTTGACTGGATCAAGTGTCACATCCCCCCCGCAGAAATGAAGAAATAACACTGGAATTATCAATACAAAAACAAATAGTATACCCTTTAAGGCATGATTTGGCATATAATATCCCTTCTCAAAATTGACTGATATCCATGTCAATGATAATATATAAAATATATTGAATTCAATGATTTATTTATGTATTCATGTCTATACATTTATGTTAATTTATTCAATTATTATGGTTGATTTCATTTCCATTCTAATTCATCCAGATGAAATTCATCAAATACATTTCAATATCAATAACGATATCAAGTTTCATGTCCGGGATCATCTTCATGGGAACTGCTGATCTGGAGAATATCCGCGAATTCTACGTAAATGAAATGGAAATGTCCCCATGGCTCGAGCAGGGTGATTGTTTCATAGCAAGACACGGTAACCTGCTGATCGGTTTCTGCCAGAGATCGGAACCGGATCTCCAGGGTATAATCACCCTCTATTTCGATTCCAACGAGGAGGTGGACAGGTTCTATGAGAAGATGAAGGGTGCTGCCGAGAACCCTCCCGTTATCAATTCGAAGTATCGAATCTACCATTTCTTCGCCAGGGATCCCGAGGGGCGAAGATTGGAATTCCAGCGTTTCCTCCATGATATTCCTGCCGTTTGATCGATGACGTGGATCTATGGGAATCCGAAAACGAACAGATCATGATCCTCCGTGATCTCCTTTGTTTTTAACAGTTTCAGATTCAATCCGGAGAAGATATCCATCAGCTCATCGGATGAAACGCGGTGATCGACGGGGGGGCCGTTCGGTGTTTCTTCCTTTCGGAACTCGATAACCGCGATCCTGCCTTTTTCTTTCAGTACCCTGCCGGCCCATTTCATCACAGATTCCATCTCGCCGTTGTAAACGAACCCGTGGATCACATTCGAGAAGAAGATCATGTCGATGGAACCGCTCCGAAGCGGTACGCCCTGGGTAAGGTCCACCCGGTTCACCACGATATTCTCGATCCATCTGTCATCTACCTCCTCGTTCAGAAGTTCAAGGGAATACGTATGCTTGTCAAATGAGAATACCAGTCCGTCCGGACCGACGATCTCGGATGCCGTTATCGAAAAATGACCGTCGCCGCAGCCGGCATCGAGAAATACTGCACCGCTCCTCAATCCCGCTTCCAGGAGCACCTCGCGGTTTTGGAAACTCCCCCGAGAGGACATGCCGCCGTGCTCATGCCTTCCGGACCCGTGATCATGGTTTGGCATGACAGCAGTCACGCCAAATTGTAATATGAGTTTTATCCATGAAATAATAAATATCCGCTCACAGAATATTATCGGATCGTCGTTCATAGTCAGCTGATCTTCCCGGTAAAAAACCTTTTTAGGATCATTTCTTCCATATCGGATAACGCACGATTTATCTTCATATTTCTTTTTCATTATCGGCTTCCGATACTATTTATCAATATAATTAAGCAATATTTGCGTAATTGGGACTATCAATAAAAATTATATTCTTCAAATACAATATTAATCCGAGCCGTATGGGGATACTCAAGGATGAACTTATTCTGTACTCCATTAGTCTGCTGGAGGATGACGATAGGCCCAGTATAAAGGTCGACAAGTCGACATTCAGCTCCGTGCTGAACATTGCTGAGTCAACGCTGAACGTTTATCTTTCACATTTGAGGAGATCGGGAGATATCGAGAGGATCAAGAAAAAACATTCCCGGGACATTCGCGAAACGGTAAGGATCACCCATGCAGGGAAAAAACGTACGGATATCATCCTGCAGAAGATAGACAGGGAGATGTTCACTCCCGAGAGGCACAATCTACCTACATGCATCAGCGTTACCACGGTCCTCGATCGGATCAATGACCCGCTGGAGAAGATATTCTCACTTTCACTCTACAACATGTCCAAGAGGTTTGATTTCAATCTCCTGATTCAGACAATGAGGACTGCAAAGGTGGACTCATCTGTGGTCAATGTCATATCCAATATAACCGAAAAGACCAAGGAGAACCGGGAGAACCTTATGGAGACCTTCTTCAGATGCTCCTACATCGGGAACGTCTTTACCGACAAGATTGATGATGTGGAGGTGGATAGAGACGATCCCGATATGATGCTTCTGATGGCCGAGGCCGCCTGCAAGCAGTGCCGTGTCGAGGAATCCAAGTCCCTGTATGAATACATTCTATCACCCAAAATGCATCTGTCGGATACTCAATGGTTCATAGCCAGCTGCGGTCTTGCACTGGTCACGAGCAAAATGGGCGACATTGAAGGATCCATTGAGATGTTCGAGGATATCAGGAACAGGACCGATAACAGCGTTCTGAAAGCGTATACCCGCGAAAGGACGGCCCGGATCCTGACCACGACCGGTGACTACGAAGGAGCGGAGGAACTTTTCAGATCCTGTATCGCATCCTACAGGTCCTTCGGGATCCCTATCCTTCAGGCCATGGGTCACAACAATTACGGCATCCTCCTTTTCTGCAGGGGGGACCTCGAAAGAGCGGAGAAGGAGTGGATCTCGGCGAGGAAACATGCCCGTGAATCGGGATCCAGATATCTTGAAGGACCCGCTCTCGGGAACCTCGCCTCCATCGAAAGAGAGAAGGGAAACCTGGACGAGTGTGAAAAACTGCTGTCACGCTACAAGGATTGCTTCAAGAACGTGTATGATATCGAGGGGGAATCTTACCTGAATTTCAACTATTCCCTTCTATATCTCGCCAGGGGGGACAGGGAAAAAGCCCTGGAATATTTTCACAGGTTCTCGACCATAGCCTACCCCTCGCCCTCTCCGCTGGAGAGGGAGATAATGCTCAACGTCTTCCTTGAAAATGCGGAAAAGAACGACCTTGGGGATATCCTGTCGGATGAGACGGACATCCCGGATTGACCGCGTCAATTGAACTTAACCATACCTGTTCATTCCTCTTCCCAGTCCTCGGCTTCCTCCCCCGATTTCCTGAGAGCAATGACCAGTGCTATAACAGCAGCGGTGATCAGAAGAAGTGCAATTATTATTAACAGGATCGGGACAAGATACGACTCCTTCCCACCCTCATCTTCTTTCGGGGTGATCACCGTCCCGCTGTAACCCGGTGCCAGATCAGGTCCTCCGCTCGAGTTGCTGAAATGATACTGATATTCTGTATCAGCCTCGAAATTCGTGTAGGAGATCACAAGGGAATATGTACCATCGGAGCCTCCGGACAGTAGAAAAGATCCGATCCCGTCAATTACGATGTATATCGTGAGGTTCTCGTTCCCCTCAACTTCCACTATCCAATTCCCCTGATCGTCGAGGGAAACGGATGCACCGTTGATGGCCCATTCCGGTTCGGACCACGAGGGTTCCGGCGGCATCAGCCTGAATCCGGAGAAATCAACGGCCATGTCCATCCCGCCTTCCGTTTTCGAATACCGGAAGAAATATGTCTCCTCCCACATGAACAGGTTTCCCTCGATGAAGAGTGAATATCTCGAGGTGTTTCCATCGATCCCGGTTTCTTCCATGGGGAAGGAGCCTACCTGATCTATAATGAAATATACATTCTGATCGGCACCTCCCACCGCAGTGATATTCCACGATTTGTCAAAGCCTATCGTTATCAGAGAGGAGAATATCGACCACCTACCACCACCAGTTCCGGTGGTGAAATTCCAGGTAAATCCAGATCCCCCGTTCAGAAGATACCCATCAAGTGAAAGGAGGTATCCGCCGATGGTGATCGTATATTCAGTATCGGGATCGAAACCGTCATGTTCCACGGAGACAACGGTTAGATTATCATTGAAAACGAAGCTCGTATTCGACAAGGAAGGGATTGTCGACAGCATCAGTGACAATGTCGTCATGTTCACGGGTCTGGAGAATTCCATTCTTATCGGTTCATTCAAACTGACATTTTCACCTACCGGCATGTAATCGATTATGTCGAAATATCCCGGCGGGGCAAATGATAGATACGGAAGGGAAACCCGAATATCTTGAGACCAGCCCGTGACCGGGAAATCCCCGGTTATGTTGGAATCATAACCCGGCTTGTATATATCGGGATTTGCCGTGATGCCGGCTGGAGGTACTGCCTTGACATGGTAACCGCTGCCGTACGGAACATCGGTGAAAACGAAGTAGCCGCCTCCCTCAGATCCGGGAGGGGCATCATCTCCGGATATCGCGGACCCGATCACTTCATCCTCAGAATCATGTAGAAGAATGAGGCAGCCGTCGATTCCGGGCTTGAGGGGGCCTCCGTCGCCGACAACTGTTCCGGTAATCGTTCCTGTCGTCCTGTTAACTAGTTTTATATCAAGTTTGAACAGGTTCCAACCGCTTGCGCTCAGGATCTTTCCGGAATAGCCACCGTAATCCTCCGTCTCGATGATGACTATCCGATATGCTCCCTTTGTAACCTGGAACCAAAAATCCCCGTCTCCGTCAGTGACCATCCAATCGACGGTTTCGTTTCCCGGGGCGCCGACGTCAACGAGTGTAACGTTTATACCTTCAGCAGGGGATCCATCCCATATTTTTACATTGCCTGACACCGATGAATAAGCAATCAGTTTCAGAGTGAGATCCTCCATCCCCCAGGCGGGAACCGATATCTCGATCTCCCCGGACAGAGTATCATTTTCGAAGGTTATCCGGAAATGACCGGGGTATGCGTCCATGGAGAAAATTCCGTCGATACCGGTAATATTATCATTGACCGGGTAGGAATCCCTCTCCATATCATATACCCTGATCTCCCCTTCCAGCGGATTGCCGTCCTCATCCACCAGGGTTCCGTTTATCCAAGTAGTGTAATCCTGAAGCTTCTGAAGAGGAATATCGATCGCGTTCACCGATCTCGTTGACAGATCGTGGATCTTTCGATAGGGATAATAGCCGTCGACCTCGCACTCCAGATGAACTTTCTCTCTTCCCCAGATCCGGTAGAAGCCGTCGTGACCCGATCCTGATTCCTGCTCGAACAGAAGCGAGATACCCTGATCGTACCTGTCAACGGGCCACATGAACTTATTCTCATCATCGGCGTCCTCCCCGTGATATGATCCCGCTTCAACCAGGGCATACGGTATCACCTCACCCGTATCCTTGTCCCTCACGAATCCGGATACCTCATCCAAAGGATCCGTTGAGTATACCGGTATATCCCCGTAATCTCCGGATTCGGTCACCTCCAATCGGTAGCCGCTATGCACAGCCAGATGAGATCGGTTCTGGGGATAATATGAATACTCATGTTGATGAGATGTCAACAAGAATTTACCATCAGGTATATTAACATGAACAACTCCCTCCTGATCCGATTGGGTATGTATGACATACATATAATCCATCGAAACAATCCCCAAAGGCAGGTAGGAAATGGGATCACCGGCCCCATCAACCAGGGAAAATTCAACGGATTTATACGGATCGTAGAAATCCCTTCTTTCGAGTTCAATCGTGATCGTGGTGTTCTGACCCGGTTTTATCTCAACGTTCTCCGCCTTATTGTCTCCGATAGAGGAATAGGCTGATATCAAGTAGGTTCCCGCTTCCACTGACTGATTGAAGTATCCAACGCTGTCAGCTTGACCGCCGAACGATACCATTGAACCGTTGTACATGCCGGATCCCGAGATCCCCGTATTCGGTATGGGTATTCCGGTAGCACCGTCTACTGCAAGTACGGAAATATTTCCATTGGGGATCGGCTGAGTGATTATCTCATCAATCATTATCCGCATTTTAACATTATCATTGAGAGAGCCCGCCGGAATAATCACTTTTTTGGTCTTGTACTGGTGATGTAGTATACTAAATTCTACCTGATTATCAGGGTATATCCCCATTTTCATGATTCCGGTCTCATTTGAATAAATTGGGCCGTTTTCCATCTGAATGTCGGGATAGCCAGGAATTCTCATTCCGAAATTATACGATCCATAAGCGTAGATTACCGGAAGCATGCTTTGAGAATCCAACAATTCAATTTCGACATCCCTGAAGTTACCGTCCACGGGCAGCTTTATCACCCGTTCAATTTCTGTTTCGTTTACGATCAGAGGGATCTTTGAGGTGGCCATTGCATAAACAGGAAAATCCCAGGTCCACTTCCAGCCAAGCAGATACTCACCGTGTCCCATCGTTCTGTTAATCCATCCATCTGGATCGGGGGATCCTTCAATACCACCAGCCGTTAGGTCATGATCGTCGATTTTCCTCCTTCCCTCATATTTGTAATATCCGATTGAAGAACCACCTGATAGTATTCCTTCTCCCGTTTTATTAACAAATTTCAGATTGACCGGTGTGCTTCCATATCTGTAGGGGGTTAGGTTGATATCCAGACGATAATCGTATTCGCCCTCGTTCAAAGAAATATCCATGCGATAATACCGGAAAGAATGTGTTAAATTACTAACACTGACATACATTCGAATGCCTGAAGGGGAAAATGGTGCATTTATTGAATATCGGCCTTCATGATCTGCTATCGTGGAATTGAAAATATAATTTTGCAGATAATCGGATCCATGGATTTGCACCTCGGTTTCACTTGGAATGGGATCTCCTGAGGAAGCGTTTCTAATTGTTCCAGAAATCGTATATTCATCGCCTTTGTTAGGAAGTAGAACAAGATCATGGTACTGCTCATCTCCTGGCCAGATATAAACCGGTTTCAGGACATGGGAGGACATGGATGAATTATAAACATAGATATAAGCTGGGCCGACATTCCTGGACTTGATCAAAAGCTGAGCCTGACCGGAGAAGTTGGTTGTTCCTTTCTCCGCGTAATAATAATTGTAATTATAATCCTGGCTGTAGATCCTGATATTCACTGACGAGGCGGGATTCCCACCCGGATAGGTTGCATTGACATGAACCGTTGCTAATGTTGGATTGGGCGCTCGACCGATCGATAAGCCATTTATCTGTATCAATCCGACAGATATGAGAAGTATCACTGTAAAAATAAAACACAAAACCTTCCGAAATTTCCTCATATGATCACCATAATCCCCAGATACCAAGATGAACTGTGATTATCCAACCCGATCTTTAAAATGGTTCTTTTCATTATATTAAATTTCCAGGGACATGTGTCAGATAATCGAAAATTATACTATTATGTACGACCATATTTATTGCGGTATTGAGTAAGATTGGTTTCAAGGGGGAAAAAGATGAATTACACCGTGTTGGTATTCGCGGCTCTGCTGTTCGCCGGGGGAATCGGGGCGGCAATTGCCGGGATCATCACCTTCCCGGATGAGGAGGGATCAGAAGAGAATACTGCACCTTCCGTTCATATCTGGTACGACGAGGAGTGCGACATCTTCCCGGTGCAGGAAGTTCAGTTCATATCCATGGTCGAGGGAGGCAATGGTGAACTGAACTATGTATGGACCTGGGGATACGAGCAGGTCCTGTCATCGGAGCCGAATCCGATCATTACGTTCAGCACTCCGGGAGCGTATCTCATCGCACTCACTGTGACAGATGAGGACGGAGACACCGGATCGGATCAGGTTGAGATCCAGACCGGACCAACGAGGGAATCTCATCACGGCTTGAGGGTGGATCCAGGAAACGAGTTCTTCGAAAACGATACAACCTACGGCAACGGGCTCACCTTCGACCAGGACAATGAATTCGAGTCCGGTCGTTCGGAAATAATGATAATGGCATATCCCGAGATCGGATATGCCCCCATGGAGGTCTTCCTCAACACGATGCTTCTTGGAATGTTCAACTGGTTCACCTGGGATTTCGGGGACGGAACGAATTTCTCGGGGCCCTCGTCAGCATATCACACCTTCGGGGAACCGGGAAATTATACGGTCACCCTCGTGGCCGGATCGACCGCTACCGGAAACATCGAGACCGCCACGAAGATCATCCGAATATTGGAGGGAACCGGAAACAACGGCGGCACGGGCGATCTTGGATTCGATGGGTGGAATTTCGGGGTGGAGATAGATGCGGACAACGTTTCCGGAGAGGCTCCCCTGTTCATCAATCTCCGTGCGGTTTCACACGGTTATCCCAACCAGGAACTGGGTTTGCATTGGATCCTTGACGAGAATATCAATTTGGGCTATACCGAAAGTATCTCATGGGCACTTACCGAGCCTGGAACGCACAGGATCACCCTCGTGGCCTGGAATTACTACGGATGGACGTCATGGGATCAGGCTTTCTTCGAGGTACACGAACCCTCGGGATCAGAATTTGAAGCCCATATACTGATCACCGAGTGGAATGAGAACAACCGCATATCCATGTCCGGATTCGGGATCAACGGTATGGGAAATCTGTCATATGAATGGTACATCGATGATGTTCTTCACGGCGAATATCAATATGAGTTCATCCACTTCAACACCCCTGGTGAGAAAGTTATCAGCCTGATCATAACGGACGAAGCGGGCGATACGGCCCAGGCTGTTGAAACGATATTCATTTCCATAGATACAATCCCGATCCCTGTGATCTCATACACGACGGGCATGTACGAGATGGGGGTTCGCCATTTCCATGCCGATGTAACCGGCGGGAACGGCGATATAACATATGAGTGGGACTTCGGGGACGGATACCAGTCGCAGGAAATGAACCCGAGCCACACCTATGATCGGAACGGCCAATATATCGTATCCGTTCGCACGACGGACGAGGACGGCGATTGGTACGAGGATGCCGTCATCCTCATCATCCTGGAGATCGAGGATGAGTTCTGATCATCGGATGATCGGCCTGAAATTCTAGAAAATAATTACTAGAAGTATATCGTTCTCAGGTTGGTAATTCGGATGAGATGTTCGGCACTGATAATGGTAACTGTTTTACTGATCACGATACCCTCCGTCACCGGTGATCCCGGGAAAGACTCGTCTGATCCCGCATCGATGCATATTTCCGATCAGGCCGATCTAGGGAAATCATCCGATCTTGATCCCATGTCCGAACCCACGGGATCGGTCCTTTCCGACCTCGTCATCGAGAACCGCGGTCAGCTGAATGACGATGATATCCTCTTCTATACACTCGGGGATCCGGCAGTCGCCTTCTACGATGACGGATACATGATGACAGACATGGGAAGAGGTTCGGAATCGATCTCATCCGTCAGGATAGGGTTTGCCGGATCCTCGTCCGCATCGGTTTCCGGATGCGGACAGACGGAGACGAGAATGAATTTCATGAGGGGAGATACCTCGATAACCGATGTGGGGACCTTCACAGAACTGATCTACACTGATCTCTATCCCGGTATAGACCTGAAATTTTCCTTTTCGCGCGGGCAACTCAAGTATGATCTGATCGTGGAGCCCGGGGCGGATCCAGGCCGGATCTCTCTGGAATACCATGGGATCGACCGCCTCGACACCTCAGACGGGAGATCGCTCCTGTTCGGATGCGGGGATCTCTGGATGGAGGACGGGCCGTTGATCTCACTGCAGGGCGGAATAGAGATTCCCACGGAATTCATCGTGAATGGAAACTCAGTTCGATTTTCCATCGAAGGGCACGATCCGGATCGGATGCTCATCATAGATCCTCTGCTCAAGAGATCCACCTATCTTGGGGGAGCAGACTGGGAGAAGGACATAAAGGTGGAGATCGATCCCTGGGATAATATCATTGTCTGCGGCATCACTGATTCGACGGATTTCCCCACCACCCCGGGAGTGATCGACAGATCGAAAGCCGTCGATACCGATATGTTCGCCACGAGGTTCAGCAGCGATCTGGCTTCACTTTACTCTGCCACCTACATCGGAGGTGACGGATACGATTACCTCAAGGGCATGGATGTGGATTCCAACGGGGATATCTATCTCGCGGGCACCACGAACTCCGGCAATTATCCCAGGTCTTCCGGCGCATATCAGACCTCGTTCGGAGGTGGCAAGGACGGATTCATCACCAAAATATCGAACAACTGCAAGAACATCCTTTTCTCGACGCTTCTCGGCGGATCCGGAGATGATGAGCTCACGGACATCGCCGTTGACTCATCAGGTTCCTCGTACATCACTGGATATACGAGATCCTCGGATTTCCATACTACAACCGGCGCCTATCAGGAAACCCTCCTTGGCACCCAGAACGGTTTCGTGACCAAACTCTCCGCCACCGGCGATACGGTTCCGTACTCCTCATATATCGGGGGTTCGGACCTCGATTATTCATTCTGCATCGAGCTGAGAAATGATACCGATCCGATAATCGCAGGACAGACCATCTCTTCGGATTTCCCGGTCAGTGCCGACGCCTACGACAAGGCTTACGGGGGCTACTGCGGATTCGTAACCGGTCTGGACCCGGAGCTCACCGAAATATATTTCTCCACTCTGTTCTCGAATGCAACATGGATCTACGATGTGGAGATCGGCCCCGACGACGGTATTTTCATCACCGGAAGGACGCAGGACATCAAGGGCAGGTTCCATCTCTCTCCAGACGCGTTCGACAGGAGATTCGAGGGTGGAGAGGAGGGATTCGTCTCGAAACTGTCCCACAACGGTTCAAGTCTGATCTACTCATCCTACCTGGGCAGGACGGAGAACGCGGACGGGATCCCGCATTTCACTTACGAGGAGAGGTGCGCCGATCTCGAGGTGTCCGATGAGGGCAGGGCCTACGTCGTGGGACACACCGATGCTCCGAACCTGTACGTCACCAAAGGAGCCTTCGACAAAACCAGGAGCGAGAGGGACGGCATGTTCGCGGTAATATCCCCCGACGGAACCGAACTGGAATACTGCACCTACCTTGGGGGAAATGACGAGGATTCCATCACTGACATCGCCCTCAACTCCTCGCGGTTCCTATTCATCGGCGGTTTCACTTACTACAACTACATCAACCACGATTTCCCGGTTACATCGGGAGTGTACGATACAACATTCAACGGAGGGTATGATGCGTTCGTCACCTCGTTCAAGGGGGATTCTTTCATACCCGACGCTCCCACGAATCCCGGGATCGTTACGGGGGACAGCTACGCAAACCTGACCTGGGATCCCCCTCTCTTCGACGGTAACGAGGAGGTGACGGGATACAACGTCCACCAGGGATACACCTCCAATCCCCAGAACACTCATGTGATAGCATCCGGTATAACAACGGAATTCCTTAACGTCACAGGTCTGGAGAACGGATATCGGTATTTCTTCTTCATCGGAGCCGTCAACGAGGTTGGAGAGGGAGATCTCGCATCCGTCAACGGGACACCCCTCAGCGTTCCGTCCGCCCCGTACAGCCCGAGAGCCGAACCGGGAGACAGGCATGTCAACGTTACCTGGTCGGGCGTCTACGACGGCGGAGCTCCACCCGTCACGTTCAACATCTATCTGGGGACCGACGATGAAAAGCTCGATATGATAGCATCCGGGATAGAGGGGAGATGGTTCAACATAAGCGAACTGGAGAACGGGGTCGAGTATTTCATCGGGATCTCGGGAACCAACATCGTCGGGGAAGGACCGGTTTCCGCGATAATGAAGGCGGTTCCAAGAGGTCTCCCGACGGAACCCTTGGATCTCAAGATCTCTTCCGTCGGAAGCGGTTTCGCAAACATTACCTGGGAAGAACCCGATGATGACGGGGGCGCCGGCAACCTGAGCTATACCCTGTTCAACGCCCTGAACGAAACATACTGGGCAGTTGTCACTACGGGCATAAACAGGACGGGAATGAATATAACCGGCCTGAGGAACGGCAGATCATACACGTTCAGGGTTTCGGCCCTGAACGAGGTTGGATACGGCCCGCCTTCGAATAACGTAACGGTGGTTCCCATGGGAAATTTCTCCCCTCCCTCCGAATTCGATGTCTGGACGGTAAATGATACGGTATACCTCTCATGGAAGCCCCCTCTGTCCACGGGTGGGTCCCCGCATTTCACCTACAATGTATACATCTCGACCGACAACGTGACATTCGACCTTTACGAGGAATACCTTGACGCGGAGGGATTCGTCATAAACGGATTGGCCAAGGGAGAGGAATATTTCTTCTCCGTATCCGCCCACAACGGGAGATGGGAGGGGGGAAGGACCGATCCCAGAAAGGCGGTTCCCAGGACAGTACCGTCCCTTCCCATGAACCAATCGATAACTTCGGGCGACCTCTGGATAAACCTATCTTGGGATCCCCCGGCGGACAACGGAGGGGATCCGGGCATATCCTACGAGATCTACTGGGGGGATGATCCGGTCTACCCCGAGATCACATCGGGGACCGGTAACCGGTTCCTGAACATCACTAATATTCAGAAGGGAATCAGATATTACTTCTGGATATCTGCTGTTAACATGATGGGGGCGGGAAACAGGACTGAAAGACTGACAATGATCGTTTACACTCCTCCCTCCGCTCCGATAAATCCGGGATACCAGGATGGCGACGGTTTCATTGAACTGGATTGGAGTCCGTCGTCGGATAAGGGCGGTTACGAAATTGTGAAATACAGAGTCTACATGGGACTGTCAGCTGAAGATATGGCGATCGTTGGGAACGACCTTGCGGACAGGTTTTTCACGATAACCGGTCTCATAAACGGCGTGGAATATTTCATTGGTATAACTGCATTCAACACTGCCGGCGAGGGGCCGATGACGGAGATCATCTCAGCGATTCCCATGATCCTTTCTTCAAAACCGTTGAACCTGAATGCGACCGGAGGAGACGGTTTCGTTAACCTGCAGTGGGATTATCCAGAGAATGACGGGGGAAGTCCGATCTGGATGTACCATATCTACAGGAACGACTCCAGCGGCAGTTTCATTCGGATCAAGATGATCGATGCGGCCGGGAGATCCTACACCGATACGGGGGTCATGAACGGTATGAGATACAGCTACCGGATGAGGGCGGAGAACGGCGTCGGCATAGGCGAATGGTCGGAGACCGTCAATGCGACGCCACGGGCAGAGGTCGATGATGAAGCGGATTACGATCAATATATAATGGCGGGAGGCGTTCTGCTCGGAGTCTTCCTGGCGGCCGTATCGATAATGATATTCGCCGTAACGAGCAGCAGAAAAAGGCGGAGGGAGGAGAGAATGTGGGCCGAGAGGAGGAATTCGGAATACCGCAGAAAATCCGATCGTTCGTATAACGAGGAGTGAAAATAATAAACACAGAATCGGATGGTATAAATTAAATATCATTTATTAAGAATAATATGATTCCAGACGGATCGTGCTTTCTCGACGCATCAGAGGTTCGATCCGATCATCGAGGAGTGGTCAGATGAGAAGAAATCTCTTGGTTGCCGGGATAATGACGATATCAATTCTCCTGATGGCGACCGGTACGGCTTACCCCCTTCTCACCAGCGGCATAAATGGTGAGGGGACAGCGAACGATATCGATGATACCAAGGTGGGATCCGGTGATCCATATATCGAATTCTCCCCCGACGGCAGGTCGATATCCATTCGATACTCCATGGATATGCCGGAAACGGGATCCGTTACGATCGAGGGGGTCAGATATGATGTGATCGATATCGGATCTGAATCGTTCAGGGGAGAAGTGGGAAGACCGATACTCCCCTCCGTATCGTATATGGTCCCGGTTCTATCCCCGGACGTGGATATCAATATGGTCGACATCCAAAGATCGATCATGACCGTCGATCCGATATTGCCGCTTCAGGAAGCGGTTCCGGATGTCTACCCTCAGCCGGTCCAGAATTTCATCATCGACTCCGAGTTCTACAGGTCTCCGGGCGGCTACCCGGAGAGGAACCTCGAGGTAACAAATAGCGGAAACATCGGTGACATTCACTTCGTGAAGATAGACCTCATACCCGTATCGATCATCGACGACGGCTGGACCATCGAGGTCATCCGGGAATGTGCCATCGAGATATCCTGGAACGATGACCCTGAACCTGCCGGGATACATGTAAACGATCCGATGATCAAAACATATGAGAGGATATTCAACGGATGGGACGAATTTCGGCAGATGCACGTGAGGTTCACGGATGATGACAGCCTCGATTACAGGGAAGGCTGCGAGTACCTCATAATAACCGCGCCCGGTTTCATGAATGCGTCCCAAACCCTTGCTTCTTGGAAGAACGGCATGGGCATCATGACGAAGATCTACGATACGGATCAGACGGGCCGGAAAGCCAGGGACATCAGGTCCTTCATTCAGAATGCATACGATACATGGTCCCCGAGGCCCTCCTATGTGCTTCTCATGGGAGATGCCGAGTTCATACCCACAAATTACATGTACCCCCATTCATACCACGGCAAACTGCTGGGTACCGATCACTGGTACTCCACCGTGAACGGAACGGATTACTACTCTGACCTGTTCATAGGCAGAATGCCCGTGAACGATCCCGCGGAAGCCATGATGGTTGTCAACAAGACGATAGGATACGAGATGAACCCGCCGGATCATATCGGATTCTACGAGAACATCACGCTTGCCGCCTACTTCCAGGATTCCAATTACGACGGATACGCTGATAGAAGATTTGCACAGACGACCGAGGAGACCATGGCGTTCATCGAGTCGGAGGGATACACTGGGGAGAGGATCTACTACGCATCGTCATCGGTGAATCCGCGGTACTGGAATTCGGGAACGTATTCCAGCGGTGAACCAATCCCCACCCACCTGCTCAGATCATCGGGATTCCAGTGGGACGGCGATTCGGCTGATATCGATAATGCCATAGAGCGCGGGACTTTCCTGGTAACCCACAGGGATCACGGCGCTTCCTGGGGGTGGGGAGATCCCAGGTATACCACCTCGAACATCCCGAACCTGGACAACGGAGATCTTCTTCCCGTGGTATTCAGCATAAACTGTCTGACAGGCATGATGGACCACGAGACCGCAAACGATACTTACTGGGGATCGGCGGAATCGTTTTCCGAGAGATTCCTGACCCGCGAAGGAGGTGGGGCCGTGGGCGTCGTGGGCGCGACCAGGGTGAGCTACAGCGGTTACAATGATTATTTCTACAAGGGTCTGTACGATGCGATCTACCCGAACCACACCCCGGGGCTTGGCAATGCGTCGCCGATGTACCGGATGAGCGAGGTAATGGCGTACGGAAAGTACTACATGGCAAACACATGGGGGGACACATGGGGTCTGGAACAGCTGGAATTCGAGCTTTTCCACTATTTCGGCGATCCCGCGATGGAGATATGGACCTCAAAGCCGTCGGATCTCGCCATCACCCATCCGGCAGATATCGACCACGGAACAACAATGGTCAGGATCAACACGTCCGAGGAGGATGTGATGGTCTGCATATCCCAAAATGGCAGAATCATCGGAAGGAACCGGTCCCACAGCGGACATGTCAATATCACCACTCCTCCCCTGTTCTCCGGAAAATATCAGGTAACGGCTACCGGGCATGATCTCTTGCCGAGCATCTCCTCCTTCAATGTCTCAGCAACCTCTGCGGATCTGTCGGTAATATCCATTCACGGTCCGGGATCCGGGACCGCAGGTGAGAAATGGACATGCTCTGCATCGGTAATGAACACTGGAGGCGTTCAGATCGCGAATATCAATGTCACGTTGAACCTCGATGACGTGGAGATCAACCGGACATCCGTTCCGATGATGGCCCCCGGCGGCTCTGTCGATGTCGAAATGAACTGGACCCCGAGATTCGATGGGATGCATCAACTATCGGTGAAGGCGGAATCGGCCGTATCCGAGATCTCCGAAGGAGATAATGAGGCCGCAATGGACGTTCGGATATTCGGGGATCCCGATATGATCTTCGATCATGTGGATGCCTTGGAATTCTGGGGAAGGACCGGCGAGATAACAGCCGCCAATTTTTCCCTCGGCAACGGCGGTTACGGGGACCTCGAGTACTCCGTCAGATCGGATATGCTGTTCCATGACGATTTCGAGAGTGATGCACTCGACCCGGAGAACTGGGTATCCGATAATCTGTACGAGGGATCGGTCGATTACGCACTGAACGTGCCTTCCGGATCTTCATGCCTGTCGATAACGAGCCTGGAATACCTGGAGTCGCAGAACATCAATCTTTCCGGATATGAGAACCTGACACTGGCCTTCAAGCTGAGGAAGGGCGGTTTCCACTACACATGTGAGCCATATGATAGGTTGACGTTATCCTATCTTGACAGCAGCTTCCAGAGTGGGACCCTCTACTCCACCACCGGGAAATGGAACATGGAGGGATTCTTCTCGGATGTGGAGATCGACCTTCCCGCGGATGCACTGCACCGCGATTTCAGGTTCAGATTCCAATCCGAATCCACCGGTGATTATTACGGTGACGGCCCCGGCAGATTCTACATCGACGACATCTCCCTTTACCATGGCACCGGCGATCACCACCTGAGCGTTTCCAACGGAACGGGAAGGATAGGGTTCGAGGAACTGGCCGAATTCACATTGATAACGAACGGGACCTCGCTTCCCGTAGGTATTCACAACACTTCGGTTTACATCACTACAAACGATCCCGATATCGGTTCATTTCCGGTCAACGTATCCGTCGAGATCAGGGAGAACGTCACACCGGCGGCAGATGCAGGGTCCGATATTGTCATCGGACAGCACGAGACCGTGATCCTGGACGGAGGTAATTCCACGGACAATACGGGGATAACCAACTGGACCTGGAAGGTAGCGGATCATGACGGAGAGGATCTCTACTACTATGAGGTCTCACGGCACACGTTCCATGAAGCGGGTGTTTTCACAGTGGAACTCACCGTTCACGACTACGCCCTGAACTTCGATCACGACCTGTTGATCGTCACCGTCTTGGACA
Organism: Thermoplasmatota archaeon; assembly: GCA_049472195.1. GTDB lineage: Archaea > Thermoplasmatota > Penumbrarchaeia > Penumbrarchaeales > Penumbrarchaeaceae > JBLIRG01. Next base: position 5,612 of record JBLIRG010000050.1, on the reverse strand, counting down.
CGACGGACCCCACGGCGGACGCCGGATCAGATATCACGGCAGATCAGCACGAGGTTGTGCAGTTCAACGGATCGGGGTCCGCCGACAACGTCGGCATCGCGGACTACACCTGGAGGTTCGATTACGGTTCATCCGACATAATACTCAACGGTCCCGAAACATCCTTCACCTTCCACGAGGCGGGAGAGTTCACCGTCAATCTGTCCGTCAAGGACGAGGCCGGCAACGAGGACGCAGCGTCCATCGTCGTTACGGTCAGGGATACGACCCTGCCGGATGTCAGAGCGGGTATCGACCTGATCGTGGATCAGCACGAGGCATTTCTTCTCAACGGTTCCCTCTGCTCCGACAACGTCGGAATAGCGAACTGGACGTGGACCATCCGGATCGATGATGAGCAGGTCGTGATGTACGGCATGCTGGTCGAATATTCCATTCCGGATGTCGGAACGTATCAGGCCGTTCTCAATGCATCCGATGGGGCCGACAATTTCGACGTCGACACCGTCGAGATCACCGTGAGGGATGTAACCCCTCCCGAGATATTTACCCAGGGAAACGTCACAATGGATCAATTCTCGACGCATCAGCTGAATGCATCCCTCTCATCGGACAACGTTGAAATCGCAAATTTCACCTGGACGATATCGATCGAAGGAGATACGCTTACCCTTTACGGCAAGACGCCCTCTCTGACAATTGACAGGGCCGGAGTTTTCGACGCTGTGGTGAGTGCCTCCGATCATTCTTTCAACTCGGCAAATTCATCATTCACCATCACGGTGATCGACCGGGAGATGCCAATCATCCGCACGGAGACCGAGCTTACGATCGATCAGCATCAGGACCTGATACTTGACGCCACCTCGTCATCCGATAATGTCGGCATCGACAACTTCACATGGACCCTTCACACTGCGGACGATACCATCCTGCTTTACGGGGCCTACAACAAGCTGAGGATGGATGAGGCGGGATCATACGATCTACACCTCAACGTATCCGATACAATCGGAAACCGGGCGGGGATCACCATCGAGGTGACCGTCAGGGACACGACACCACCCACTGTGGTTGCGGACTCTCAGATTACATCATATGCGGGAAATACCACCGTGTTCGACGCCTCCTCATCCAGTGACAATGTCGGCATCGAATCCTACGAATGGAGTTTCAGATACAACGGCCAGGACATCGTTCTTCACGGAGAGATCTCTTCATTTGTTTTCGAGATTCCGGGCATATATAACATAACACTGAGGATCAGGGATCTGGAAGGAAATGAGAACTCGAGCGTGTTCTCGGTGATTGTCATCGATCCCGACGGAGGCGGCGACGGATCCGATGACGACACCGATTCGACATCGGATGACGGTATCGGGGTATTTCTCTGGCTCGTGATCGGGGTGATCGCCGTCCTGATCATTCTGATCTTGATCACCGCCCTGGGCTTGCTCCTTTTCGCGCGCGGCAGATCCAAGGTCGTCAGCTGGGAAGAATGATCCGTCAAGGTCCATGATCGAATCCCGAACCGCTTCGGGAAATACCCCCGGTTATCCTCGAGATCGGCAGCTCGGGGTATAAAATCAATTAAATGATAAGGGTGTTCCATTTGGGATGAGCCGAGATCACCGTGATCTGGAGACGTTCGCATTTCTCAGGAACATCATCGATCTCGGCCTCTCGACGATAATAGCGGTCGGCCTCCCGCTCGTGATCCTGGGATACATTATCTCCATAGGATTGATAGTATTGCCTCTGGGTTTCGGCCTACCAGCGGGAATCGCATGCGGATCTGTCCACACTGTTTCCATACTCACTGCCCTGATCATCCTTGCGGTTCCGAGGCTTCTGATGAAGTACCGGGAGTCCCGGCTCCGAAAGGAGATCGAATCCCTTCCCGAAGAAGAGAGGAAGAAAAGGGAGGATCGGGAGACAGTAATCGTCCTGATCGCGATGGGACACACACCTCGGAACAGAGACGGTTCCGCGGCGATGTTCGATTCGGAAGGTGTCGTGAGGGAAAATACCGAGGCCATCGAATTATCATACCGGGATTTCACAAGACCCATGGGTTGGGCCTACTACAAGGGAACGGGCGATGTCATCACGACCGACAAGAGGCATATCATCATCCCTGCGGATAAGGAGTGGGATTCGATCTCACTTTTCAACAATGTGACGGACGGAGGCAGGCCGATATTCGTCGAGTCGATCAGATCCGGATCGGGCGGGAGCAGGCTCGGGTACACGAACAGATCGGGGAGGAGGATCCTTTCCAAGATAACCCCGAACGTCAGGCTGAAATCCACACCCGATCGGGGCTCGGGAGAGATATCCATGGATCTTCTCGTCGATCTCATGTCAAAGCGGACCGACATCATGGAAGAGGGCAGGAAACAGAGGGAACTTCTGAGCGTATGGATCAGGTAGATGACGCGGTCGATCTGAATATGCTGCCGGTCAATATTATCACAGGGTAGTACCGTCCGGAGCGGGCGGTATGAACCCGTCTCTCATCCTCGCCTCAGTATCTTTCCGGGATATCCTGATCATCTCCGTGGCGATCTCGAGCAGTTCCGATCTCGATCTTCTCAACCGCGCCATGTCATCATTCTGGGCCTGTATTCCCACTGCGGCGGCCTCTCTTGGGAATACCTCCCACTCGTCCATGCTGGGAATGATATAGTCCGGCGTCAGCCCTTTGTCCTCGGCCACCTTTGCAAGCTCCCTGGCGGCAGCGATGCACATGTTGTCGGTGATGGTGACCGCCCTGACATCCAGGGTTCCCCTGAATATTCCCGGAAATCCGAGTGAATTGTTTATCTGGTTGGGGAAATCGGATCTTCCGGTGGCTACGACATATGCACCTGCTTCCTTGGCATCCCAGGGCCAGATCTCGGGCTCCGGATTTGCGGCGGCGAACACTATAGAATCATCCGACATCAGACGGATCATATCCTTGGTAACCGTTCCGGGAACCGGTGTGGATGCGCACAGAAGAGCGTCAGATCCCTCCGTGGATCTGGATACCGGCATGTCATGATAGGATCCTCCGTATTCCATGCACGCCCTGTATTTCTCGGGATTGGTCTCCCTTATCCTGTTGATATCGTCCCTATCAGGTCCCAAGACGCCCTTTGAATCCACCATGATCAGGTTTTTCGGATCGACACCAATCTGAATCAGAATGTCAGCGATCCTGAGGTTTGCCGCTCCTGCGCCCAGCATCGTGATCCTCATATCGCCGTGTTTTTTACCCACCAGCTTGGCCGCATTTATGAAACCGGCAACCTCCACGGTAGCGGTTCCCTGCTGATCATCGTGCCAGACGGGTATGTCCATCTCCTCCCTCAGGGTGTCGAGGATGCGGAAACATTTCGGGGTGGCGATATCCTCCAGATTGATCCCTCCCAGACTGGGCTCCAGCGACTTCACTATCCTTATGAACTCGTCGGGATCCGGGGCATCGAGACACAGGGGATAGGCATCCACTCCTCCGAGATATTTGAACAGAAGCGCCTTCCCCTCCATCACGGGCATCGCGGCCTCGGGTCCGATATCACCCAATCCCAGAACCCTGGTGCCGTCCGATATTACGGCTATCGTGTTTGCCCGGTTCGTATGGTCCCATACCCTCTCGGGATGGGCATGAATATCCCTGCAGGGCTGGGCCACCCCTGGAGTATACCAGATGGCGAAGTCGCTGAAATTCCTTACCGGGGCCTTAAGGGATACCGATATCTTTCCCCTGTAATGCTCGTGCAGTACCATAGCCAGTTTTCCGGGCCTGTTTGCTTTCTCTATATCCTTATCCCTGTCGGTCAATGTATTCATCCCCTGAATATCGGTACTGTCACCGTTCCATCCGGTATAACCAGGATGTCCGCATTATCGGGCATCACGGATCTTGCCTCGTTCACGGCTTCTTCCACGGTTGAGAATCCCCTCAGAAAACCCTTCGCCAATTCATCGGCCTTGAGAGTTGATACGATGTAGACCTTCGATCTCCCCACGAGCGAGATTATCTTTGCCGCTTTATGATACCCCAGTTTGTAACCCGATTCAAGCCGCTTCACGATCTTATCGGGATCGTCGCTCATCGTAAGCAGGTCCCAGAATGTTGAATGGCCGATCCCGTCCGAACATTCGGCGGCAAGAATGATTATTCCTCCGTCCCTGAGAGCGAGCCTTCCGTTCTCCAGGGCCTTCTGAGCCTGGTACAGACTTCTGTCCATCGGAGGCTTCGCAAACGTTACCACGATATCATATAACCTGTTGATCGGTATGCAGAATTGTTCGTTTGCTTTGATTATCGCACTTCTGAAGGTGGAATCGATGTCTCCGCCGACAACTGCGTCCACGATCAGCTTGCCAGGACCCTGGACGATCTGAACGGACATGTATCTCCTGTCCTTGAGGTATATCGATGCCGCCTCCATCATATCATCGTTCACGGGATTCCCATCCAAGGCGAGCGTTCTTGCCCGGTCATCAAGAGCCATGGAATGATTTCTCTCTATGGTCTCGAATGATGCGATACCGGGAATGATGGTTTTCCGGCCTCCCGTGTAACCCGCGAAATAATGCGGTTCCACGGAATTGACCAATATGAGATGGTCATGATCCTCCAGTGCCTTATCGAATGCGATGGGAGTTCCCGCCGAGGTCTTCCCGTAGGAGATATGTGAACCAGGATCCCTCGCATCGTGAATATGAACCCTGTCGATCAGAATGTCGTGGGTTCCTCCGAGCAGCTTCCTGAGATCCTCATCGGATGGAGCGGAATGGGATCCGGTTGCGATATGGACCGATCCGAGCACATCAAGGATCCACTCGTTGTTCTTTATCAGATACTCCAGAACCAGGTAGGACGGTGTGGGCCTGTTGTTGTCGTTGATCACTATTCCGATGTTTTTTGCTCCGTCCAGGACATCCTTCATTTTCCTTCCCGAAAGATATGATTCGAATGATGAAGCGACGACGTCATTAGGATCCCGGCATTCCCCTGCCCTGCAGTTATCGTCTGATAGCATATCAGCTCCGGAAAGGAGCGAATCGTCAATGGTTTCGCCTCTGTATGAAAGGGATATGCCGTTCATGGGATCAACGGTTAATGGGATACCGTCTATTAATCCTATTGATGTACTGAAACAGAATCGGCAATGCAAAGCCGATCTGGAGATAATGTTCCAAAAATAATGTACAAAAAAAAAGCCCCGGCATCGACACCGGGGCCTATATGACAGATCAACACTCCTCACTGCCGGGTTTCACCAACCTCGGCGCCCTCATCCATGGGTGGAAGGGCCTCGGGACCCTCACCAGCCTGATCAACACCAGTCCCAGGAAGAGCAGGACCGGTCGGAGCAGGAGTGTAACCACCAAACGTCGGAGCGATCTCAACAATGCGCTGAAGAAGAGTCTTGCTGGACTTCTTCGAACGCATCCGGTTAAGATCATCACGCCACATATGCGCATTCCGGTCCATATTGATGTTCATCAGGAAAAGACCGATGATTATTATCGTCGCAAGAACAGCCACGATTATGAACAACAGCAAAGAACCGTCCATCAACGGATCCTTCTTGCCGTCATCGGGATGAACATTC